>JBJEOO010000100.1:0-13506 GCA_051880755.1 Hominenteromicrobium sp. | reverse complement strand
CTCCCCGTGCGATTCGGACGGTCTGGAATTCGCCGAGCGCGTTGTCGGCGGCGCGGTTCCGAAGGGCTTCTTCCCCGCCGTTGAAAAAGGCCTGCGCGACTGCATCGCCAAGGGCCCGCTGGCAGGCTACCCGGTTGTCGGCCTGAAGGCCACGCTGTACGACGGCTCCTACCATCCGGTTGATTCCAGCGAAATGTCGTTCAAGATGGCCGCAACCATCGCGTATAAGAACGGCATGCCGCAGGCGAACCCGGTTCTGCTCGAGCCGATCGGCACGCTGAAGGCCATGGTGCCGGATGCCAACATGGGCGATATCATGGGCGAAGTCAACAAGCGCCGCGGCCGCGTGCTGGGCATGTCTCCGGCAGGGACAGCCGGCTATCAGGTTGTCGAGGCCGAGGTTCCGATGGCGGAGATGCATGACTTCAGCACCTATGTCCGTCAGGTCACGCAGGGCAGAGGAAGCTTCACGTTCGATTTTGTCCGCTACGAGGAAGCGCCCGCAAACGTGGCGCAGAAGGTTATCGAAGCGGCCAAGGCAGCCGGCGAAGTCGAGTAGTAAGCACGGCTTACGGCGGAGTCGCGGGATCGTTCGGCAAGCCTCACTTCGCCGCAGGTGGAAATACACCTTGTTGTCGCGGCGGTGGCTTACCCCGATTCTTATAAATATTGCATCCATTGGGCGCGGGCGGTTTTCCGTCCGCGCTTTGCTGTCTATATTTTGGTTTTTTCCCAAAAAGAATTATTCCCTTTTTCGGCGGTGCTATACTCTGTACAATTTATCCGAAGCAGAAGGTGATCCCATGACGGAACAGTCCGCGCTCCCCCAACAGCCCGCAACCGACCCACAGCAAAACATGAGAGGAGAAAGAAACATGCCTGAAATTGAAAAAAACATCGACAAAGACGTGCTCGCGGATTACAACGCGGGCATAGAGCATAACCGCCTGCGCAGCGGCTTTGGGCTGCTTGAATTTCTGCGCACCAAGGAGCTTCTGCTCGAATTCCTGCCGAAGCCGCCCGCTGTCATCTACGACATCGGCGGCGGATACGGCGAATATGCCTGGTGGCTCGCGTCGCTCGGCTACACGGTGCATCTGTTTGACATTGCGGAAACGAACATCCGCCTGTCCGCGGAGCTTGGCGCGGAATATCCCGGCGTATCGCTCAGCGCCGCCGAGGTCTGCGACGCGCGCAGCGTCGACCGTCCGGATGCCAGCGCCGACGCGGTTCTGCTGATGGGACCGCTGTACCACATTCCCGAAAAGGCGGAGCGCATTGCGGCCATCCGCGAGAGCCGCCGTCTTTTAAAGTCCGGCGGACATCTGTTCACCGCTGCCATCACGCCGTACGCCACGCTGCTCTGGGCCATTTCCGTCTTTGGACGCGAAAACCGCCTGATCGAGGAGGACGCCTTCATGCGCATGGTAGAGCGCGAGCTGACCGACGGCGAACACATCCGCCCCACGGGCAGCGCGTACCACGGCATCGGGCGCTCGCATTTCCACAGCGCGGACGAGCTGCGCGAGGAGCTTGCGGCTGGCGGCTTTTCCGAAAACGCGGTGCACGGCGTCGTCGGCGCGGCGTGGCTTGCGCCGGAGCTGGATACGCTTCTGGCCGACCCCACCGCATGCGAAGCGCTGCTGCGCACCGCCCGTCTGCTCGACCGGCGTGAAGATATTTCCGGGCTTTCGACGCACCTGCTCTGCATTTCGGAAAAATAATTATCACTTTATTCCTTTAAAGAATTATGTTTGCGCTTTAACACGATATACTAAATTTGGAGATTTATACGCACATCGTTCTTTGGAAAGGAAAGGGATTGTTATGATGTGCCCGAAGTGCGGAAAGATTCTGGAAGGCGACATTATCCGTTGTCCGGACTGCGGCGCGGAGCTTGAGGTGCAATATGCACCGCCCCGTGTGGAGCCGGGCCCCTCAAAGCTGCTTCAGTATCAGCCGGCCGTAATCCCGAAAAACGTGCCGGTCGGCAAGGCGAGGCGCTCACCGGGCTGGTGGATCGGCATCGGCTTGCTCGCGGCGGTCATGCTCACCGCTCTGGTTTTTGCCGTTGTGGCCCGCAGCAGTGTTCTGTAACCGCAAAATGCGGGGATGCCCCAAAAGGGCATCCCCGCTGTTTTTTTCGGATTTGCTTATTCGTCTTTCTTTTTCGGATGGCTGGCCGCCCACAGCCTGTCCGCCTCCGGCTTCCAGTGCTGTGCATATAATTCGCATTTCTCACAGAGATGCTCCGCGCTTTCCGGAGACTGCAGATCCGTGGAATGCGCGCCGGTTCTTTCAACCATTTCGCGCAGCAGCTCCGGGTTCTCCAGCATGGGGCACGGACGCAGGTGGTTTTCGTTGAAGGGCTGACCGTCATGATACGCCATAAACAGCGGAGAACGCAGGATTTCCAGCAGCGTTTTTTCGCGGATATTGGAATCCGAATAGTGAATAAACACGCAGGGATCCGCATCGCCGTTTGCGTTGATATGCAGATAGCGCCGTCCGCCCGCGATACACCCGCCGACGAATTCGCCGTCATTCTGGAAATCCATGGCAAAGAGCGCCTTTTCCGCGCGGATTCTGCGCACCTGATGATACATGAACATGCGCTGCTCCGGGCTGGGCAGCAGCTCCGGCACCGCGTCGTTGCCGACCGGCATATAGTGAAAATACCAGACAAAACTCGCGCCCCATTCGATCATCCGGTCAATAAAAGCATCCGCACTGATGGAATCGAGATTCCGGCTGGTATAGCAGCAGGAAAGGCCGAAGGGCAGGCGCTTTTCCTTGAGCAGGTGCATAGCCTGCTCAACCTTCTGATAGGTACCGCTGCCGCGGCGCGCATCCGTCGCCTCCTCAAAGCCCTCCACGCTGATGGCCGGGATGAAATTGCGCACGCGGAGCATTTCGTCCGCAAAGGCTTCATCAATCAGCGTTGCATTTGTGAAGGCGAGGAACTGGCAGTCGCTGTGCTTTTCACACAGCGCAATCAGGTCCTTTTTGCGGACCAGCGGCTCGCCGCCGGTATAGATATACAGGTATACGCCAAGCGCCTTGCCCTGCTCGATGATGGAATCGATCTCGTCAAACGAAAGGTTCAGCCGGTTTCCGTATTCGGCCGCCCAGCAGCCCGTGCAGTGCAGGTTGCACGCCGAGGTGGGATCCAGCAGAATGGCCCACGGAATATTGCAGCCGTACTGCTTCCGGCATTCCTCCTGCTTCGGCCAGCCGAAAATGTTGGCGTTCAGGAAGAAATTCTCAAAAATCGCCTTGAGCACCTCCGGATCCGTTTCCTTCAAAAGGCGCATGATATACTGATACATATTGTTGGTGGGATCGTTTACGATGGCGCGGATCACATCGCGCTGCGGCCCGAAGCTGTCCGGCCCATCCCCGGCCAGCCGGTCCACCCAGGCCATCAGCTTCGGCAGGCTCTCCTCCGGATTGCGTTCCAGATAGCTGAACGCCGTGCGCAGCGCCGTCTTTTTCACTTGATTTGTAAAGCCCATAAACCCAAACTCTCCTTTTTTCCGCCGGAACCGTCCGATTCCGACGGATTTTTCAAAAGCATACCGGTTTCCGGCCGGTTGGGCAATAGGCAGAATGCCCGCCGTGATGCAAATTTAATCACGGCGGGCATTTTGTATAGATTTATTGAACGGACTCCTTTTCCGTATGAACGGCAAATTTCTCCATCGAGCGGCGTGTTTCCCCCTGTGCCAGCCGGGCAATGCGATCCGTAATCCGCTTCGGATCTTCCTTCATTCCGCCGCTTACCCATTCCAGAATAAAGCCCGTAAAGGCGTATTTGAAGAAATCCGCCACGAATTCCCGGTCCTGTTCGCAGATCTGCATATCTTTGGATTCTTCCTTCAGGATCATCAGAATCAGATTGCCCAGCACGCGGTAGATATACCGCTCCACCTGCTCCCGGCCGAGCGAATGATACAGGTTCAGAAAAACGGTCTTATCCTCCAAAATCCGCTGAAAAACAAGGTTCATGGCGTCCTGCCAGGAATCAATTGTATACTTCCCCCGAAGCAGCTGCTCCGCCTCATTCTGAACGGTCCATTCCACAAGGTCATAGATATCCCGGAAATGGTAGTAAAACGTCATCCGATTGATTCCGCAGTCCTCGGCAATGTCGTTGATGGTGATTTTGTTGAGCGATTTTTTCTGCAGAAGCTTTTTCAGCGAAGCGGCCAGCGCGCGCTTGGTTGTCTGCGACATGAACGATCTTTTCCTTTCTCAAGCAATCGTTTATATAGTTTGTCTCTACCGTCATTATAGGTCGGATTCCGCGCAAAGTCAAAGCGCCCGAACGGAAATTCAAAAAATGTTTACACGTGTCAATCTTACATAGGTACATGATGCGGCTTGCGCAATTGTTCTTGACACGGCACAAACTCCTGCGCTACAATGGAAAAAAGAATCGGAAGGAATGATTTACATGGCTGACATCAAGGCCTTTCACGCAATGCGATACACGGACGCGGCGGGTTCCCCGGAGGAACTCACCTGCCCGCCCTATGACATCATCAGCGACGCCGAGCGCGCCGCCTATCTCGCCAAAAACGAGCACAATGTGATCCGGCTGGAGCTGCCGAAGGGAGACGATCCCTATACCGGCGCCGGCGAAACGCTTCGCGCCTGGCTCTCCGACGGCACGCTCAAATGCGACGACGACGCGGGCATTTACATCTATGAAGAGGAGTTTCTGACCGGCGTCGACCACGGTGAGCGCCGCTCGCTCAAGGGCATTGTCTGCCTTGTGCGCGTGGAGGATTTTGCCGCGGGCGTCGTGCTCCCGCATGAAGAAACGCTCTCCAAGGCCAAACGCGACCGTTTTGAGCTGATGAAGGCGACAAACTGCAACTTCAGCCAAATCTATTCCCTGTATCAGGATGAAACCGGCGAGACACAGCGCCGCATTGACCGGCTCTCTGCCGGTACGCCTCGCTGCGAATTCTCCGACGGCCTTGTGACGCACCGCCTTTGGATTGTCAACGATAAGCTGGCCATCGAAGCGTTCCGCACGGACTTTGCCGCGCGCAAGCTTTATATCGCCGACGGCCACCACCGCTATGAAACGGCGATCAATTACCGCAACTACTGCCGCGAGAACGCGGTTTGGGCGCCGGGCAGCGAATTTGTGATGATGATGCTCGTCGATATGGCGCATCCGGGTCTTGTCGTGTTCCCGACGCACCGCCTCGTGCGCGATTTCCCGGATTTTTCGGCGGAAAAGGTGCTTTCCGGCAGCGAAACCTATTTCGATCTCACGCCGCTCGCGGGCGCGCAGGAGATTGAGCCGCGGCTCAAAGCGGATTATGACGCGGGCCGGAAGTCGTTCGTATTTGTCTATAAAAAAGACGGTGCCAGCGCCTGCACGCTGCTCACACTCCGCGACCCGGCCGTGATGGCCGAGCTGATGCCCGAAAAGAGCGAAGCTTCCCGCGGGCTGGACGTCAGCGTGCTGCATACGCTTGTGCTCGAACGCATTCTCGGTATTGACAAAGAGAACATGGCCAATCAGAAGAACCTCACCTATACGCGCTCGCTCGACGAGGCGCTGGAGAGCGTCGCGCAGGACAAGAGCCAGTGCGCGTTTATCCTGAATCCCACGCGCGTGGAGGAGATCGGCGCGGTCGCTGCCGCAGGCGAAAAAATGCCGCAGAAATCGACCTACTTCTATCCGAAGCTCATCACCGGTCTCGTCATGAACAGCCTGGAAGCGCCCATCGAGGATTGATTCCGTCACCGGCGTCCTCTGGCCGCGCAGCCTTATACGGACATATAAACGGACCGTCTCCGTGTGGAGACGGTCCGTTCTTATCTGTGCGCTTTCAAAGCTCACGCCATGATTTTATCCATGCAGGCTTTGATGCAGGCAACCTTCTCATCATCGGTTGCCATGGCGGCCAGCTTCGGGCTGAAAGGCTCGGCAACCACCGGGCCGGTATAACCCAGCCTGCGCAGGCCGTCGATGACGCAGGCAATGTCGATCATCCCGGTCTCGCCGGGCAGCGCGCGGGGAGAATCCGGCAGTTCCAGCGGATCGCCCACCGGAGCGTCGTTGACATGAACGCTGACAATGCAGCTTTCGTCGGGAATATGGTCGAACACATCCTTGTTATGGGCACCGGTATACCAGTGGTAGGCGTCGAACAGCAGACCCACGTTGTCGCCGCAGTCCTTTGCAAGCTTCAGCATGTCCTCCGCCGTATAGATGAAAACATGCTTCTTATCCTTTCTGCCGGTATACGGGCCGATGAATTCCAGACCCAGACGCATGCCGTATTCCTTCAGGACGGCGGCCGCGGCAGACAGCCGCTTCACATGAAAGGCGTAGTTTTCTTCCTTGGTCAGGACATCGCTCGCCGGGAAAATCCAGATGATGCAGCGGGTGCAGCCTACGGCGCTGAGCGCAGCGGCCTGCGCGGGAAGCGCTTTCATGGCTTCCGCAAAAGCATCGTCATCCAGCTGCGTGGGGTGGAAGGGCAGATTCGCGCTCGAGATCTGCATACCGTGCTTTTCGAGCAGCGCCTTCACGTTTTCCACGCCGTTCTCCATAACCTCCTGCGCACCGGCTTCTATGTAGCCGAAGCCATACTTTTTGGCCAGCAGCAGCTTCTTTTCAAAATCTTTCTCCGCCACATTGGCGAGACCGGGATTCAGTGATTGGAACATTCCGTTCATCCTTTCTGCATAGCTTTTCAATAATCCCCGTCCGCGTTTTTTGCAGACAGGCCCCAAAATCTCAAGCCCAGTATAGCACAGCCGTTCTCCGGGCACAAGCCCCCAGTTTAAAACAAACACACAGTTTTTTCGCCGGTGTTTCACTCTTTTGGTTGACTTTACCGGAACAAGACGCTATAATCAAGGCAGCACAGCGTGTGAACAGGCGGCGCTGCGCGGGAGGCCCGGTTTCCCTGCGATCGGTTCGGAAACCGGTTACATACAAAATTGAAAAGTCAGAACAAGGAGGAATCCAACATGCCCATTGGTATCGTACCCTGGACCCTGAGGCACCAGCTCTTCACCGCAGAACAGGTGGAAAACGCCTACAAAAAACTGCAGGAGCTTGGCTTTGACGGCGTGGAAAGCGGCCTTGGCAGCAGCGCCGGCCTGAACGCCGACGAAGATCTCGCCATGATGCAAAAGTACGGTCTGCGTCCCTGCAGTGTTTACTGCGACATCAGCCATCCCGAAGAGGCCATAGCCGCGGCTGAAAAGTACGGCGTGACCGTCCTCGGCATTCCGTCCATTCCCGGCATCATGCTGCGCCGCGCAGAAGGCTTCTATGCTTACGCCGAGCGGATCAACAAGATGGTCGAGCCGTTCCGCGGCTCCGGCATCCGCCTGCAGTATCACAACCACAGTCAGGAATTCCGCAATTTCCCGGAAGAAAACGGCAAAACCGGCCTGCAGATCCTGATTGAAAACACCGACCCCGAGCTTGTCTGCTTTGAGCTGGACGTTTTCTGGGCCTCCGCCGCAGGCTGTGATCCGGCGGAATGGATCCGCCGCCTGAAGGGCCGCATTCCGATCGTCCATTACAAGGATATGGGCATCGACTGCACCTCCGAAATCACCGGTATGGGCGAGGTGCCCCGAACCTTTATGGAGGTGGGACAGGGCAACCTGAACTGGAAAGAAATCACCGCCGCCTGCCGCGAAGCCGGCTGCGTGTGGTACAACATCGAGCAGGATCAGACCAAGCGCCCGATCTTTGAGAGCGTGAAGCTCAGCATCGACTACATGCGCAATGTGCTCGATATCCGATAAGCGGATATCCGGCGGAATATTCATTTTGGGAGGAAATCATCTATGTCTATAAAGCCCGTAAAAGTCGCGCTGATCGGCAGCGGCAACATCAGCTATACATACCTGAACACCCTGTGCAACGGCGGCTTTAACATCATCGACGTCGTGGGCTGCTCCGATATTATTCCGGAGCGCAGCAAGGCGCGCGCAGAGCTGTTCGGCATCCGTCAGATGACCAACGAAGAGATTCTGAATGACCCGGAGATCGAGATTGTCATCAACACCACCCAGCTTTGGAACCACGAGGCCGTCACCCGCCAGATTCTCGAGGCCGGCAAAAACGCATACTCCGAGAAGGCGATGGGCCACAATTACCCGGGCGCCAAGGCAAACTATGACCTGGCAAAGGCCAAGGGGCTTCGCTTCGGCTGCGCGCCGGACTGCTATATGGGCTCTGCCTTCCAGACCGCAAGAAAGCTGCTGGATGACGGCGCCATCGGCAAGCCTCTCGTCGCGCATGCCATGTGCTACCGCGGCTACAATGCGCACTGTGCGCCGGATTATCCCACCGACCCCATGGCAGGCTCCGCCGGCACCACCATCACCTACGATATGGCCGGCTACTACCTGAACATTCTCATCAATATGCTCGGCCCGGTCAACCGCGTTTCCGGCTACACCCGTTTCTATGAGGATAACGTCTACGAGAACCCGAGACATCCCGACTACAAGCAGCCGGTTAAGGACGAAGTGGACGGTATCCGCCGCGGCGATTCCCTGCTGCTGGGCGCTCTGGAGTTTGAAAACGGCGTTTACGGCAGCCTGACGCTCTGCTCCGAGGGCTTCTTCCCGGAGACACCGCGCATGGAGATTCTGGGCACGCACGGCATTCTCACCATGCCCGACCCGAACTACTTCGGCGGCTGGGACAATCAGGTTTACATCACGCGCGTGGGCAACGCGGTGGACGGCAAGAATGAGGTCTTCCGCGTTCCGTTTACCCACGGCTTCAGCGATACCGACCCGAAGATTCCGCCGCTGAGCGGCAAGCGTGAACCGTGCCACAACAGCTGGCGCGGCCTCGCCGTCGTCGATATGGCGTATGCCATCCGCCGCGGCCGTCCGCACCGCAGCAGCGCAGAGCTTGCGCTCCACACCGTCGAGATTTTGGACTGCATCGAAAAGTCCTGCAAGGATAACAAGGTTTATACCCTGCAGTCTCGCCCGGAGCGTCCCGCTCCGTTGGCGCCCGGCTACTTCGGCGCCGTTGCGGAAACCGCACTGGACACCTGATCCCTTTTCTCACACATAAAAACCCGCCGCGCAGAAAATTTTCTGCGCGGCGGGTTTTTCTATGTGTATCAATTGTCCAGTTCAATGGTATAAACGCCGAGCTGCCTGCCGGTCTCGTTCAGCTTATATACCCAAACGGCGTCCGGGGACGCCACACCGCCGATCGACGACACCGGAATCGTCTCCGGGTAACTGTTGTCTGCCGTGGCAATATAGACCTGATCGGCCTCCGCTTTCATCAGCACATGGCACTCATGGAAGCGCTTGACCAGAACCTGCGATTTCTCACTGGCGTCTCTGCCGCCGTTGACCGCCTGAAAAATGATCTTCGCACCCATCCGTGAAAGCTGATGGGACAGATGCGGATCCGCCATCGGCGTACAGGTCGGGTTTGCCCACATGTCGTTGCAGATCAGCCCGCCGATGGTGATGCCGTTGAAATCAAACACCCGCAGCGGCATGGTTGAAAAGTGATTGATTTCGCCGACCACCGGCTCATCCGGCGTACCGCAGAGCAGCGTTTTCGTATGGCAGCCCAGATAGGTGCCGTCCGGCAGGTAAAACCGAAGCTCGTTGTAGCAGCGGGCATCCGCTTCATATTTGCAAGTGCCAAGGGCAAGCCCCACGCCTGCCCCGGCCGCAGCCGCTTCCACGGCCGCGAGCGCCCGGTCCAGCGCATCCGAATCAAATTCGTGCGTGTATCCGGACAGCGAGCCTTCCGGCGTGAGCAGAATATCCGCCTTGTTCCGCGCCGCAAAGTCAATGCTTTCCAGAATGGTTTTCAGGTTCACGCCGATATCATCCGTCACCGGAATCTGCGCAAGTGCAACGGTTAATTTCATTTTCGTCTACTCCTTATGATCGTTTTTCGGCGGCGGCTTTTTAACCGCCGCGCAGGATGGCAGGCCCCGTCAGCGGCCGTTCTCCGCCATGACCTTTTCCCGGTATTCCGAAGGCAGAAGGCCCGTATACTTTTTGAACTGGCGGGAGAAATAGCTGGGGTTCATATACCCCACCGCATAGCTGACATCATACAGCTTATTGGACAGGTCCATCAGCAGCTCCTTCGCCTTCTCCATGCGAACCGTCGTCAGATAGTGGTTGATCGTGGTGCCGGTCGTCTGCCGGAACAGCAGGCAGAGATAAGTCGGGGTCAGATAAACGCCGGCCGCTAATTCACTGACCGTCAGATTTTCACTGTATCTTTCCCGGATTGTCTTTTGAACCTGCTGAATCATCCCTTTTGTGCCGGAATCGTTTTTCAGGCGAATCAGATCCCGGATGCTTTTGCAGTACTGCAGGAGCAGCACGCGCATTTGCTCCAGCGTTTCGGAATGGAAAAGCTGATCCAGAATCAACTGCTGAGACAGCGAGCCTTCGTCGCCCTCGCCCAGCTGCTCGCACAATACGCCGTGCGCCTCGAAAATATACCGGCTGAGCTTGTTCCGATAAAAGGCCGCGTCCGTAGAATGCATGCCTGCCAGCCGGGAGAACAGTCTGTCCATCCAGCTTTCCAGCTCGTGCTCATTCTGCTCAAGCAGCAGCGACCGCAGGCTGCCGTCCGGTATTTCCTCCGAGGGCGCCGGCCCGGCAGACAGCGAAGAAATATCGTACGCGATGACGCATTCTCCGCCCAGATACAGCCGGTGCTTCAGCGCGGCGGAAGCGGAATCGTAGGATTCCTTCAAATCCCGAAGGGATGTTACCGCCTTTCCGATTCCCAGCGAAACACGCAGCCCAAGGTATTTTTTCACCAGCGTTTTGATCTGCTCGCACATATCCGTCAGCTTTTTCAGGGATCCGTTCTCTCCATAAAGGAACAGAACCAAAACCAGACGCTTCTGGGCAAACGGATCATCCAGAGAGATGCCCTGAAAATACTCCTCCAGAATTTCATTTGAAATGTTTTTCAGCGCCGTGCTGAGCAGCGGCCAGTCATTCTGAAAGCCGCAGCATGAAGCCAGCGCCCCTTCGTCCGGATCCAAAACGACCGCCGCTGCCGAAAAAGGCTGATCTTTTTTCAGGTGCAGCTCTTCCATCTGAGTCTCCAGTCTTTCGCCGGAGGGAGACTGGCCCTTCAGCAGCGCAGACAGGAAATGCTCCTTCATGGTGGGCAGTCTTTCGCTGATTTGGTCCTCCATTTTCCGCATGGCCGTCTGAACCAGCCGCTCCGCCTCAATCTGCTGAATCACCTTGTGAAAGCACTGCTCAATTTCCTCATAATCCACCGGCTTCAGAATATAATCAAAGGCTCTCACCTTCAGCGCCGAACGGACATAGTCCACCTCGCTGTACGCGCTGAGAAATACAATTTTCAAATCCGGATATTTTTCTCTGGCGCGCTCGGCCAGCTCGATACCGTCCATCCGGGCCATTTTTACATCCGTGAAAAGAATATCCGGCCGCAGCTCATCCAGAAGCGGCAGGGCCGTCGTACCGTCGTCCGCTTCCCCTACCACTTCGACATTCAGCTTGGACCAATCAAACAGCTGCGATAAACCATATCGTGTCATTTGTTCATCATCCACGATCAGAAGTCGATACTCTGCCATATTTTCACGCCTTTCCAACCCTTCTCTATCCATACACCCTATGCTGTTATTATAGAATTCTGCAAAACCCTTTGTCAACCCGGCCCAGCCGTATTTCAAAGCAGGGGACAGCATAAAGTGTCCCCTGCTGTCCCCTGCTTCGTTCCGTGTTTAGCGGTCGCGGCAAACCGTCATTTTTTTACTCAAGACTTTCTGCGGCAGATTGGCCCCGTTTTCACGAAGCGTTTCCACCAACTGCTCCGTATCCAGTTCGCATGCTGCCTGTCCCGTACGGATGGACTGCACGGCCGCCGTGCCTGCCGCCTGTCCCATCATGGCGGAAGCGGGCATCACGCGGATTGCCCCGTGCACCATCACATCGGAGGAATTGCACCGCCCGGCCACCCAGAGGTTTTTCCAGCCCTTGGGCACCAGAATTCCGTAGGGAATGCCGAAGCACTCGCCCGGATTCAGCCGCCCGGAGTGATTCTTGATCTCCATATGCTGCTCATACGTCTCTTTATCACAGGAATACGGGTGAACATCGACGAATTTGTTGAACAGGCCGATCTGATCCGGGAACTGACGGCGTGCCAGATAATCCTCATAGGTCAGCTCATACTCGCCGACAATCCGCCTCGATTCCCGCACACCCATGACCGGAGCGGTATACACCAGCTCCAGATTCTCACAGTTTGCGGAATACTTCCGCAGAAACGCCAGATTTTGCTGCGCAATTCTGCGTCCCTGCATCATGCCCTTGGTCAGGCTTTCAACATTCAGCGCATCCTGCTCGAAAATATGGCCGCCGTTCAGATAGCCGAAGGTATTTCCGCTGCACCATAATCCGACCAGCAGCCGGTCACACTGTTCAAAATTCCCGGCCTCGTACTCTTTTTCAATCAGCTTCACCGCTTCGGGGCCTTGCGTGTCCAGCGCCGGCTTCGTCCAATCCACGCCGGAGAAAAGCCCGGGCAGTGTGGCCGGCATGATGTGCTCCGTATCCCGGCCGGCCTGCCGATAGGCGGCGCCCGCCAGACCGGACAAAATCGCATCGCCCGTACAGTCGATAAACGTTTTCGCACGGATATACCGGTATCCTTCCACACTGCTGGTCACAATGCCCCGCAGCACGCCCGATTCCGCATCCGCATCGGCATCAATTACTTTCGTAAAAAAGCGCACCTCGGTTCCCGACTGCACAGCCAGCTCGTCCAGCACCAGCTTCAGGCCTTCCGGGCTGAAGTTGGTCCAGCACATATAATTGCGCCGCCAGCATTCCGGCGGGGTGTGCGGGCCGGTAAAGCCGCGGGCGTACAGCGTCTCCACCAGTTCGCGCATGAATCCGCCAACCAGCATTTTCTCGCCGTCGGCCATCGGGTCATACGCGCAGACCATACCGGAAGTGCCCATGCCGCCCAGGCACCCCTGCGCTTCCAGCAGAAGCACCCGCGCGCCCAAACGCGCCGCGCAGATCGCCGCTGCAGAGCCTGCCGGTCCGCCGCCGGCCACCACGACATCGTATCCATCTTCAACAGGTATTTCACGATGCAGTAAATAGGTCATATTCTGCCTCCCCTTATTTTCGCGCTCAGCCCTTGACCGAGCCGATCATGACACCTTTGATGAAATATTTCTGAACAAACGGATATACGACCAGAATGGGCAGTGTGGAGGCCACAATGGTTGCCGCGCGTACGCCGTCCGGCACCAGATTCGCCATCATATCATCCGAGGATGTGGAAAGTGTGGGGTCGTCCGCAATGTTGGTCATAATATCGCGCAGATACAGCGGCAGTGTCTTAACCGCCGTCTGGGTGTTGTAAATCGCCGGGCTGAGGTAATCATTCCAAAGCCCCACCGCCGAAAACAGCGCAACCGTGGCAAACACCGGCAGGGATACGGGAAG
>JBJEOO010000099.1:0-3118 GCA_051880755.1 Hominenteromicrobium sp. | reverse complement strand
TCAGGCTCTGCTTCTGCCAGAAATCCCAATAACCGATGCTCTCATAATTTTTGATGTGAAGAAACTTGTGCGCGGGGATTGTGACAAAATACGTCCGCACACCGCTTGCAGATTCCGCCATTTCCATCTCTCCGATTCCTAAAAAGTAGCGGTCAAAGGGGTACAGCTTCGTGCGCAGCACAACCGGCGTCGGCTTCTTCCGATACTCGCTCGGCGCAGCGCCGTAAGCCTCCTTAAAGGCCCGGGTAAACGCTTCATGGGACGAAAAGCCGTAATCCAGCGCGATATCCAGAATTCCTTTTTCCGTATCGCGCACCTCCTTGAGTGCAAAAGCAAGTTTCCTGCGCCGCAGATAGTCCCTGAACGTCATGCCGGAGATTTCACGGAATTTCCTGGTGATGTAAAATTCGGAATACCCCAGTGTGCCGGAAAGGGAACGCAGCGTCAGCGCCTCATCCTTGCGGCTCTTGATGCACCGGTCGATCTCGTCCACCATGATCTGAATTTGCCGCTGCCACTCGTACATGCGTCTGCCCCCGTTTCAATCGCTCTGTTCGTATTATACCGGTATGCCGGATACGGCGCTTGATTTCATTTGCGAATCTGCGCGCCGGCCAAAATGTGCGGCAGCGCCGCACGTCCCTCGGAAAGGCCTTCATCGTGCAGTGCGAGCAGCGTCGGGATATCCGCATGGGTTCGTCCCACGCGCAGCGGCTCGAGCGGCCGGATGATAACCGCTTTCCCCTCTTTTTCCAGCCGCTCACAGATCGCAAGCTGGCGGTTATAGATTTCATGGCGGCGCAGCATGGCATCCGCTACCGCCGGGTGGCTGCGGAACGCAGCGCGCAGAAAGGCTTCATGCCCGAACGGTTCCTTGCGGTAGCCCGCGTTGCGCGTCAGCACGATTACATGAAACCGGTTGCCGTCCGCAATGGATTTTTCGATCGGGATCGGGTCGGTGATGCCGCCGTCCAGCAGATCATAGCCGCCGAAATGCTGTATTTGGGTCAGAAGCGGCACCGAGCAGGAAGCGCGCGTCACCGTAAACGGCGGCGTGACCGCCTGTTTCTCAAACCAAACCGTGCTGCCATCCGCACAATTCATCGCACCGGTCAGAAACCGCGTTTCCTGTGCGTTGTACGCATCCCAATCATACATGATATGGCGCTCTGGCACCGTGCCGAAGATAAAATCAAAGTCGAACATCGAGCGCTTGAAAATCAGATTCCGTTTGCTGACGTAATGCGGATCACCGACATAATGCTCAACAATCTGGCGGCTGCGCCCGGCCTGCCCCGATATGTACGACAATGCGTTCGCCGCGCCTGCCGAAACGCCGATGATATATGGGAACAAAAGGTCCTGTTCCAGAAACGCTTCCATCACGCCCGAGCTGTAATAGCCGCGCAGGCCGCCGCCTTCGAGGACGAGCGCCGTTCCTTCCGGGCACACCGTTTTCAGCCGTCTGCCGGGAATCGGCGCCAGCGTATACTGCTGCATTGTGCTTCCCCCTATGTGCAAATTCCATATTTAGGATACCGCACAATCCCGGCAAAGTCAAGGTGCGTATGCTCAGTCCAGCAGCGTACCGTCCGTTGAAATAACCCGAACCTGCCACGGGATAAATTTGCCGCTTGCCCGCAGCGCGCTGACGGCGGCGCGTTCCAATCCGCCGCAGCACGGCACCTGCATACGGACGACGGTCACGCTCCGAATATCATTTTGCCGAATAATCTCCGTGAGCTTCTCGGTGTAATCGCCCGCATCAAGCTTCGGACAGCCGATCAGCGTGACCTTGCCGCGGATGAAATCGCGGTGAAAGCTGCTGTATGCATATGCCGTGCAGTCCGCCGCAATCAGCAGATGCGCGCCGTCGAAATACGGTGCGCAAACCGGCGCAAGCTTGATCTGAACCGGCCACTGGCGCAGCGCGGAAGCCGCCGGCTCAGCGGCCTGCGGTATATCCGGACGGCGGATAGCCTGTGCACGGCTGCCGGGACATCCGCCCGCAAGCGGCACGGGTGACGCCGCTTTTTTACCGGCCCGAACGGCGGCTTCATCAAACGCCGCGGCCTCGCGCTCCACAAAGGAAATGGCGCCGGTCGGGCAGACCGGCAGACAGTTGCCCAGCCCGTCACAGTAATCATCCCTCAGCAGCTTTGCCTTGCCCGCCACCATGCCGATGGCGCCTTCCTGGCAGGCCTCGGCACAAAGGCCGCAGCCGCTGCATTTCTCCGGATCAATCTCAATCATTCTTCGTATCATCTGTAACATCCTTTCTTTACACAAAACAGATTTTGTTTATTGACTTTCCAACCGGAATATACTACGATTATCTCAGAAAGTCTGTTGTCAAAGCAACAGAATCGATCTTGGCAGAATTTTTCATGAAAAGGGGCGGATAGGGGTGAATGCTGCTTCTCTGCCGCGCACGCCGCTGTTCCGGGACATCCGCCCCGATGAGGCGGAGCGCCTTCTGCACTGTCTGAATGCTTTTCAGCGCCGCTATGAAAAGAACGGCGTCATTCTCCGTATGGGCAGCACCGCACCGGCAATCGGCATTGTTCTAAGCGGCAGCGCAACCGTCGAAAGCTGTGACGTCTGGGGCAACCGAAGCGTGCTCGACCGCGTCGGACCGGGGGCGGTATTTGCCGAAACGTACGCCTGCCTGCCGGGTGAACCGATGATGGTCAGCGTCGTGGCCGCAGAGCCGACCGAAATTCTTTTTCTGCGCGCCGCAAAGCTTTTATCGCCCTGTGCCTCGGCCTGCGGATGCCACGCACAGCTTATCCGGAACCTGCTCGCCGTCAGCGCACAGAAAAACCTGACGCTCTCCCGCCGCATTTTTCACACCTCTGCCAAAACCATCCGCGAACGCGTGCTCTCTTACCTGTCTTTTCAGGCAATCCGTGAAAAGAGCGATTCCTTTTCGATCCCCTTTAACCGCCAGCAGCTGGCGGATTATCTCGGGGTTGACCGCAGCGCGCTTTCCAAGGAGCTGAGCAAAATGCGTGCGGACGGACTGATCGATTTTCATAAGAACCGGTTTGTGCTGAACACCCGCAAAAATCATTTGTAATTTCAGAAAGGACGCGATTTCCATGCTCAAACATTTCTG
>JBJEOO010000098.1:0-3120 GCA_051880755.1 Hominenteromicrobium sp. | reverse complement strand
GGAGACACAACAGACAGGAGGCCGTTGACCTCTATAACCGTACCGGGTACATTGCACAGGAGTGGCAGGCGCTACCCTGACGGCCTTTGAGAATTTCAGCCAGAGCATCGCTGACAAGACCATTGAGACAAACGCAGACTTCCAGCACCACGCCGGTGTACGGTGCTGTATGACCCGGCGGATGGAAATAGAAGACTACAGGATGCTCACACAAAAAGGTGGACAGGTATTGCAGACTATGATAAACTGGAAAAGGTCACCACGGTGGAGCATACTTTTAAATTTCAACCGGCAAGGAAGGGACAAAGCGATATGACACAGACGGAAATGAGATTAAAACTGCTCGAAAGAAGTAAATCGCTGGAAAGCAGATTTGAACTTCAGTTTGAAAATCGAGTTATTAACGAGCGTGTCTGCTTTTTACATCCTGCCGGTGTGATTTTTTCAATTGGAAGCCTTCTATCCTTTGGCGCTCTGGTCGTTGAATATGCGGACAACGAGAAGGAAGCAGAACTGAGCCGATTTGAGGACGGCGAATTATTCTATCTTGAAGATATGGACGAAGATGCTATGTATCAAGGTATGATTCAGGAAATAGAGCAGTAAAAGGTTTTATATCCGAAAGCGCGATGCGTTTTTGCACCGTGCTTTTTTCATGCAAAGTTTTTCCATGCAAAGCAAGATAACAAAAACCCGCATGAGTACTGGATTTTCCAGCAATCATGCGGGTTTTGCTCTGGCGGAGAAGATGGGATTTGAACCCATGCGCCGGTTACCCGACCTACTCCCTTAGCAGGGGAGCCCCTTCACCACTTGGGTACTTCTCCATGGTAAAGAATTTCAGCTTATTAAAAAGGTGGCGGAGAGGAAGAGATTCGAACTCTTGGTCCCTTACGAGATCACTAGTTTTCAAGACTAGCTCCTTAAACCACTCGGACACCTCTCCATTTCAACCGCGAGTGTTAGTATAACACAGCGGGCAGAATTTGTCAAGGCATACAAAGGAAATTTCTTATGATCCTCGGAGCTTTTCCAAACCGGATCAAATTGCATATATTATAGCGGCTGACCGGCGGATTGTCAAGCCCTGCCTTTATGTATCGATGCGTGTCAGCTCGACAAGCGCCTGATTCCGGTAAACGAGATCCGCGCGCCCGGCAAAGCCCAGCTTTTCCCAGAATGCGTTTCCCTTTTCATTGCGCGAAAAAACGACCAGCGCGGCTTTACGGATGCCCTCCGCGCGCAAGGCTTCCAGCACTGCCCTGACAAGCGCAGAGCCAATCCCGCGCCGCTGTGCATCCGCGCGGACAGCCGTATGATAGATATAGCCCCGCCGCCCGTCATGGCCCGCCAGAATGGCACCGAGAACGCGGCCATCCTCTCTGGCCGTAAAACAGGTCGTCGGATTGCGGCGCAGATAGGCCGCGATTCCCTCGCGGGAATCATCGGCCGTATTCAGTCCCATCCCCGGCGTATGCAGCCAGAGGTCATACACCGCATCGTAATCTTCCAAGGTCATCGGAACAATCTGCATAGTTATCTCCTCATATATAGCGTACTGCAATTGTAAAGCTGATTTCCTTTACGGATGTGCTTATATCTCGATTCTGATCAGCCACACATCGTTTACGCCGAGCGCGGTCTGAAGATGCAGCATGCCGTCTGTATAATTGAACGGAAGTGCTTCCTCCAAAACGGCGCTGTCTGCCTTGAGCGCTTCGATTTCCGCGCGGTTCATCTCAAGCGGCTCCCCCAGCTTCTGCCAAACGGCCAGCGGGTTGCCGTTCTCCTCATCGATTTTCTGCACCGTGACGCGCTGCGGCGCGGCAGGCAGTTCCACATCAATCTCCGCTTTGGCCTTCGGAAGGTCAAGATTGCGCATTTTCTGCCGGAACAAAAGCACCTGCATGCCGTCGTTTCCGCGGAATGCCGCAAGGCCGATTTCACCCTGCTCCGCATCGGCATGCAACTCCAGCCGGTCATCACCCACCTGACCGAGCAGCTTCAGCGCGTAGTAGCTCGGCTTCGGCACGCCGTCAATCGTCTGCAAGCCGAAACCGCCGTGGAACTGCTGCGGGAAAACATGGAATTCCTCGAACAGATCGCTGAAGCACCAGACGCTCGACGCTGTAACCGACTGTTCTACATCCAGCGCCGCTTTGACAATATAGCTCGCAGCCTTGCGCGTATCATTCGTGTAGGCGCTGAAAATCGCATTCTCGTTCCATTCCGTATAGTAAACCGGCAGCCCCTGCGCCTGCTCCTTGACAATCGCCGCATTTTTGGCGAACAGGTCGTTCGGAATATCAATCAGCTCCGATTTATCTGGCATGATGGTGCGCAGACCGGTCAGAAAGCTCTTATTTTCCGCACTCTGAAGCCTCTCCCCGATGCCGCGGAAGAAATCCGCCATATCGCCCATGCCGCCGCCATCCTGCACCTGCGGCCCGCCCTGATCCTCTACGCCGCCGAGCGGATCACCCGCATACTGATGCGTGGAAACGAAATCGACCGGTACGTCGTTTTTCTTGCAGTACTGCACAAACGACGCTACCCATTTACTGCCGCTTGTCGCGGGGCCGCCGACGCACAGCATCGGATCCGCCGCCTTGACAGCGCGGGCGGTATGCGCATAAAGCTCAAAATAATCCTGCTGGGTACCGGAGAAAAACGCGTGCTGCAGATCCGGCTCATTCCAGACCTCAAAATACCAAGAACGGATCTCCTCCCTGCCGTAGCGGTGCTGAAGGAACCGGATGAACGCGCCGATATAGTCGGCCCACGCTTTGTAGTCCTTCGGCGGTGTGATATTGCCGTGGTAAAAGAACATACACTGCTCTTCGCCGCTTGCAAGGCTTTTCGGCATAAAGCCAAGCTCGATAAACGGCTTCATCCCGACGGACAGGACGTTGTCGAGCGCCACGCCGACTTTATGAAAATTCAGCTCGGTGAACGCCTCAGCGCCCGGAATCGGCATGACTGCGGAAAGATCGTTGATCGTTTCCATGTCATCGTTGAAAATGCCGTGAAACCGCAGATAACGGATGCCGAGCGTGTCGTGAATGGGAAGCGCCGGTCGTGATCTCGCCGAACACGATCTCCTCGGCGGCGCGGCCGCCG
>JBJEOO010000097.1:0-13716 GCA_051880755.1 Hominenteromicrobium sp. | reverse complement strand
AACCATTAAGGCAATACAATACAGCTTTCCGAAACCGGCATCGCACACGCGGCGCCGGTTTTTCATTTAGCCGAACACCTCCGGCGGCGTGATCGGCTGCGTGAACCGCTCGAATTCTTATGGTTTCTCCGCCGCGCGGTGCTGCTTTTTCCACGCTTCAATC
This sequence comes from Hominenteromicrobium sp., assembly GCA_051880755.1. Classification (GTDB taxonomy): domain Bacteria; phylum Bacillota; class Clostridia; order Oscillospirales; family Acutalibacteraceae; genus Hominenteromicrobium. Next base: position 13,553 of record JBJEOO010000097.1, on the reverse strand, counting down.
TGCTGCAGGCGGTCACGCGCGCGGGCCTCGCTGCCCTCACCGGTCGGCTGATAGTATTTCCTGTCCTTGAGCGAATCGGGCAGGCATTGCATCGCGGTGAGCTTATCCGCCGTGTCGTGCGCATAAACGTAGCCCTCGCCGTAGTGCAGCTCCTGCATCAGCTTCGTCGGCGCGTTGCGGATGACGAGCGGCACCGGCTCGGCCAGCATCTGCTGTGCGTCCTTCTTCGCGCTTTCATACGCCTTGTACAGCGCATTCGATTTCGGTGCGAGCGAGAGATACACAACGGCGTGCGTCAGATTGACCGAGCACTCGGGCATCCCGATGAAGTGGCTCGCCTGATACGCCGCGACAGTGATTTCGAGCGCGCGGCTGTCCGCCATGCCGATATCCTCGCTCGCAAAGCGGATCAGGCGGCGCGCGACGTACAGCGGATCCTCCCCGGCCTCCAGCATCCGTGCCAGCCAGTAAACCGCGGCGTCGGGGTCGCTGTTGCGCATTGATTTGTGCAGCGCCGAGATGATATTGTAGTGTTCCTCACCCTTTTTATCGTAGAGCAGCGATTTTTTGCTGATGCACTGCTCGAGCGTTTCGCGGGTGACGATGGTTCTGTCGCCCTCGCGCCGGCCATTCAGCACGACCATTTCGAGCGTGCCGAGCGCGGTGCGGGCGTCGCCGTTCGCAAAGGCGGCAAGCATGCCGAGCATCTCGTCGGTAATCTCGACAGTCTGATTGCCGAAGCCGCGCGGATCGGTCAGCGCGCGGTGCAGGAGTGTCCGGAGATCCGCCTCGGAGAGCGCTTCAAGCACAAATACCTTGCAACGGGAAAGCAAAGCGGAATTGATCTCAAACGAGGGGTTTTCCGTCGTCGCGCCGATGAGTATGATGCTGCCCTTTTCCACAAACGGCAGAAAAGCGTCCTGCTGCGCCTTGTTGAAGCGGTGAATCTCATCGACGAACAAAAGGGTGCGTTCGCCCATCAGACGGCTCTGCTCCGCCTCGTTCATCACCTCGCGGATCTCCTTGATGCCGCTGGTGACCGCACTGAAATTGATGAAATTGGCCTTTGTGCGCCCGGCAATGATCCGCGCCAGCGTCGTTTTGCCCACGCCCGGCGGCCCCCAGAAGATCATGGAAGACACGCGGTCCTGATCAATGAGCTGGCGCAGCACCTTACCCTCACCCAAAAGCTGGCGCTGGCCGCAGAATTCGTCCAGCGTGCGCGGGCGCATCCGCGCGGCCAGCGGAATGTCCTGCGGTTCCTGCTCGAATAAGCTTTGCTGACGCATAGCCAAGCCTCCTTGTAAATCGAACTATTGTTTACACCAGTGTATCACAAGTGCGCGGAAAAAGCAATATGATCTTGCGCCCGGCGCATAAAAACGGCCTTCCGCAAAAACTGCGGAAGGCCGTTCACGGGCGGGTTTACTTGCAAAGCTCCTCGGCGAGCGCGGCGATCTGCGCGCGGCTCTCGTCGCTGAGCGCGGATTTCAGCGAAACGGTTGTTTCCGTAAAGGCCAGGTTTTTGCTGCCTTCGAGCATCTTTTTCATGGTCTTTGCCGCCATCGGCGCCCAGGAACCGTTCTCGATCATGCCGACCGTACGGTTCTGGTAATTGCGCTCGGTGAGGTGATCGATAAAGGTGCGCATAAACGGGAAAATACCGGCGTTGTAGGTTGTGGTCGCCAGAACAAGCTTGCCGTAGCGGAACGCATCCTCAACCGCTTCCGCCATATCGTCGCGGGCGAGATCCGTCACAACAACCTTCGGGCAGCCCTTTTCTCTGAGTGTCTGCGCGAGCAGCTCCACCGCGGCTTTTGTGTGCCCGTATACGGAGGTATAGGCAATCAGAACGCCCTCATCCTCCACGGCATAGGACGACCATGTATTGTACTTATCGAGGTAAAAGCCGAGGTTCTCCGTCAGGATCGGGCCGTGCAGCGGGCAGATTTTTTCGATATCCAGCTTTGCCGCTTTCTTCAGCAGCGCCTGCACCTGCGCGCCGTATTTGCCGACGATGCCGATGTAGTAGCGGCGGGCCTCGCAGGTCCAATCCTCATCCGCGTCGAGCGCGCCGAATTTGCCGAAGCCGTCCGCGGAAAAGAGCACCTTGTCCGTGCTGTCGTATGTAACGATGACCTCCGGCCAATGCACCATGGGCGCAGTGATAAAGGTCAGCGTGTGGCGTCCGAGCGAAAGCGTGCTGCCCTCGCCGACAACCACGCGGCGCTGTGCATAATCCGTACCGAAAAACTGCTGCATCATCACAAAGGCCTTCGCCGAAGCGACGATCTGCGCCGCCGGGTATTTCTCCATGAATTCGGCGATATTGGCGGAATGATCCGGCTCCATGTGCTGCACAATCAGGTAATCCGGCAGACGGCCGCCGAGCGTATTTTCCAGATTTGCGAGCCATTCCCCGCAAAAGCGCGCGTCCACGGTATCAAAAACCGCGATCCGCTCATCCAGAATAACATAGGAATTGTACGCCATGCCGTTCTCCACGACATACTGGCCCTCGAACAAATCGATATCGCGGTCATTTACACCGATATAGCGAATATCCTCCGTAATCTTCATTTTTCATCTCTCCCGATAACAAATTTTTGCAGATTTCTGTATGTTTTATTATCATATCACATATCTCTGCAAAAAGAAACAGGCTGGGAAAATTTTCCCGCCTGCCGCGCAAAAAACTATTCCTTATTTTGTTGGGCCAGGGCCGCTAACGCCTTGAACTTAGAGCAGACGTAATCGTATCCGCCGGGGCTGTGCGGCAAGATACAGCCGGAGCAGTCCTTCACACCCTTTTCCGTATAGGTGTATTTTCCGCCGCAGGCGGCTCCAAGCGTATACAGCGGGCAAAAGCAGAAGAGACAGTTGAAAAAGTCCCCCTGCACCGCATGGCACGGAAAATATTCGCATGCCCGGTTCTGAAAATAAGCGTAATGTTTCTCTCGCATCGTTCCTCCCGAATGCTCCGGATTAGGAAGCCTGAATCCGTTTTTTCTGTCTTTCAAAGCAAATCCGTTCAACGATTTCCACGCCCATAGGCATCAGGCAAAGCGCCGCATAAACCGCACAGAACACCCACAGCATCGGCGTGACAGGCATCATGATGATCCGGGGATCAAAAATCATGTTGGTCTGCCCCAGAAGTGCGGCCATCAGGACGCCGGTCAGACAGACTGCAAAGCCCAGAACAAAACCGCGGTCACGGCCGTCAAAGCGATAGATGGAAAACGCCGTACGGCCGGGCAGCGCGCCGCCCCGGCTGCGCATTGCGGCGGAAACATCCGCCAGCGATTCCAGCAGCCATGTGACCAGCATGGAAAACCACTTCAGACAATTGCGCATTCTGCGGAAAACGGAGCCTTGTCCCGGCCCCCGGCCCAGCCCCTTTCTGGCGGCCGCAATCCGGACCGCCTGCCGCCCTGCGCGCGGCGCCATCCGCAGGAAAACGGAAAGAAACAGCGAAAGCCGCGGGCTGACTCTGCCCAGAAGATAAACCACCTTGTCCGTTGTGAAAACAGATACTGCACAGCTCATCCACATAACCGCCGCCGCAGCCTGAAGCCCCAGCGTCAGGCCGTAAAGCAGAGCTTCCAGCGTCATGCAGTTGCCGATGAAATTCCGGTACAACACCGTCACGCCGAAATGGTGATAGCTCCAATAATACAGCGCAAACAGCAGCACCGCCGGCAGCAGGCACAGGTTGTACACCGCCGCCCGTCTGCCGTTCCGCCAGACGGAATACGCGAACGCGGAAAGACAGGAGATCATCAGAAAGGCCGGATGCCTGAACAGGACGGTCATCAGAAGCACCGACACAAAATAGATCAGGTTGATGGCCGGGTGAAAGCACTCAAACCCCATCGCCGCGAGCCTCCATCATGCCGTATTTGGTTTTCAGCCGCTCCAGCTTTTCGAGCAGAGGCTTGCTGAACAGCAGCATCGTCGCGGCACAGGAGACGCCGTGCGTGATGTTCACGGTAAGGCCGGACGCGAAAACCGCCGTGACGAGGCTGAGCGTGATTTCGCTTCCCATCGTGAAGATGGTGCAGGAATCCAGCAGCGGCCCGACAACCAGCAGAATCGCAAAAAAGCCGTATACCGCCAGAATAACCGCGTTCCACAGCGGCTTTTTGGTCAGCCTGCGGTTGTGGAACAGAAGTCCCGCCAGAAATCCGCCGATGCCATACGCCATCATCTGCCACGGCGTCCACGGCCCCTGTCCGAAAATAAAGTTGCTGGCAAAGGCCGAGACGGCTCCGGTCAGGAAGCCCGCCTCCGGGCCGAAGGCAATGCCCGTGATCATAATGATCGCGGTGATCGGCTTGAAATGCGGAATGAAAGCGAAAACCGCGCGGGAAGCCGCCGCGATTGCCGCCATAACGGCAATGGTCACCAGCTCGCGCGCCTGCGGTCTGCGCGTTTCAAACGCCAGAAAGAAGGGAATCATAATCTCCAGAATAATCAGCGTACTCGTCAGATAGTACCAGTGCCCGGAAAGCCGCGACCCCAGATACAGGGTTGCGGGAATCAGCAGCACGATGACGAGAAGAGAAAAGACCGTGGATTTTTTCATGCGTGACCCTCCAGATTTTTTTGATACAGCGCCGCGACATCCTGTGCGGTGACGGCGTTCTGAAACACACAGCGGCTCATGCGGTTCGCCGCCGTGGTATAAAAGCTGTTCTGGCCGAAGAAGCGGCGCGGCGTATCCGTCGTAAGGATCTGACCGTCAAAAAACATGCTGACCAGATCGGCATACTCCGCACAGAATTCCACATCATGCGAAACCATGACAATCGTGATGCCCTCGGCCTGCAGCTTTTTGAGGATTCCCGCAAACTTCTGCTTGAAAAAGCTGTCCAGCCCCTTGGTTGGCTCATCCAGAAGCAGCAGGCGCGGTTCGGTAAGCAGCACCTTGGCAAGCGCCGCGCGCTGCTGTTCGCCGCCGGACAGGTCATACGGGTGGGATTCCAGCAGCGGCGTGATTTCGCAGATTTCGGCAATTTCCGCGCGCTTTTTCTCGTCCCTGCACATTTCCTCCAGCTCCTCGCGAACCGTCTTTTTCACGAACAGGCTTTTCGGATCCTGCGGCAGCATGGCGAGGCAATTGCGGAACAGCGCGTCGGACTTATATTTTTTGAGATTCTTTCCGAAAATCTCCACGCTGCCGCGGAAGATTCTGCAGATGCCGCACGCGGCCTTCAGCATGGTGGATTTTCCCGCGCCGTTTCCGCCGACAACGGCAAACAGGCTGCCGGCCGGCACTGCGAGACTGACGCCCCGCAGAATATCCGGCGCTTCTCTTTCATAGCGGAACCATGCTTCCTTCATGCGCAGCGCAGGCTGCTCCGCCTCCGCCGCCTGCGGCTCCGGATCAGGCGCCGTGACCGATAGTTTCTTGTCCCGGAAGGTCTCGGTCAGCCAGTTTCGCCCTTCGCGAACGGTGAGCGGGCACCTGCCCTCGGCGCCCGATTCGTAAAACACCCGAACCGGCGCCGGCAAAGCGGCAAACATCTCGCTTTTCTGCCGGTGCAGCAGCTCGCCGACCGCCCGGGGCGTGCCCTGAGCCGAGATGCCGCCGTTTTCCATCACCACCACACGGTCCGCCGCATGGTAAATATCCTCCAGACGGTGCTCCGTGATGAGGATCGTCGTGCCCAGCTCCAGATTGATTTTCCGCACCGTATTGAGGAAATCGGACGCGGCAATCGGATCAAGCTGGCTGGTCGGCTCGTCCAGAATCAGCACCTCCGGCTGCATCGCCATAATGGAAGCCAGATTCAGAAGCTGCTTCTGCCCGCCGGAAAGCTCCGCCACATCCCGGTGGAACCAACCCTGAATGCCGAAATAGCTGGCCATTTCGGCGACACGCAGCCGCATGGTTTTCTGATCGCAGCCCAAGCTTTCCAGCCCGAAGGCCAGCTCGTGCCAAACCTTATCCGTGACGATCTGATCATCCGGATTCTGCATGACAAAACCGATCTTTGCGGACTGCTCCCGCTGGCTGACTTCTTCCAGCGGCGTTCCGTTGAAAAGGATCCGGCCGCTTCGTTTGCCGTGCGGCGCAAGCACCGATTTCAGATGGCGCAGCAGCGTTGTTTTGCCGCTGCCGCTCTTGCCGCAGAGCACCATGTATTCTCCTCTTTCTATGGAGAGGTTCACCCCGCTGAGGGATTTCCTGCCCCCGGCCGGATAAGAAAAAGTCAGATTTTCGATATCGAAATGCGCCATACCATGGCCTCCTTGACGTGAAGTACAGTGGGGATCAGCACATACAGACAATATGCCGCAAAGCCCCAGGTGAGCGGATCAACGGACATAACGGGCGTATAGGAGGCGGCTGTGCCGCCGGCCAGAAGAACCGCAGCCGCCAGAAGCACGATCAGAACCAGAAGCGTCCAGTCCGCTGCCGTCATGCGGTAGATCTGAAAGCTGGTGCGGCGGGCCGTCCCATAGCCGCGCGCGCGCATGGAATCGGCCGTTACCACACTGCCCTCCAGCGCCCAGTCCGTCAGCGCGGAAAGCACCGTCATGCCGTACATGATCTTTTCGCCGATGCGGCCGCTCTCCCCGGCGCTTTTGCCGACGGACTGCCGGGCATGGAGAATCTGCCCGGCTCTGCGCGTGAAATTCGGGATCATGCGCAGAACCATCACGAGCAGCAGAGACAGCGCGGGAATCAGGTTGCCGAACAGACTGGTGAATTTATCGCTCGTCAGAACCTCGTTGTAGCAGGAAAACCAGAGCATCATCACCACAAAGACGGCGGCAATCGCCATGCCGTAGCAAAGGGCCTCCAGCGTGTACGGCCGGCCGAAAACGGAAAACAGAACCCGGCTGCCCGAGGTGTTGAACAGCGGATTGACAACAGATAACAGTATATAAATCGGAAGCAGTGCGAAAATCCGCTTCCATGCCGCTCTGCCGCGCAGCAAAAGGTAATAGCTCGCCGCACCGATGCATCCGGCAGCCGCATACGCAGGGTGCTGAATGACAACGCCGAAACCGATCGCCCCGATAAAATACAGGAAATTGACAGCCGGATGAAACCGGGCAAAAGCATCTGACTTTCCCATTGCCGTCATCCACCTATATCCGAACCGTTGCTGCAGGTATACCGCCATTCAACGCTGTCGCCGTTGGAAAGCGTATAACCGGAGCAGCCGTAGTTTGGGTACCAGCCGTTGACGTTGTACATCCATCCGGACTGGCTTCCGCAGTCGAATTCATAGAGGCCGTTGATGCCTTCAATATAGTAATCGCCGTACATCGGGGACCAGCTGTACTCAAGTGAAATACCGTAATTGGAGCAGGCTCGCTTCAGAACATCGAAAACGGTCTCCCCATCCTCAAAGGTCACGGTGGCGGAAAGGATCCATCCGCTGCTGGGGACACAGCCTGTCTTGGCCGGGTCCAGCTTATCCCAATTGTTGAGCACCGTATCGCAGCGGATTGAAACCGTGCAGGTTTTGGCAGGCTTCGGCGTCGCGGTCGGCTTTGCCGTGGGCTTGGGCGTTGCCGATGCCTTTGCGGTCGGCTTTGCGCCGGCCGAAGGCTTTGCTGACGGCTTTGCCGTGGCCGAAACCGTTTCTTCCTTTGTCTGATCTTCTTCAGCAGAGGCTTCCGGCGCCTCGGACACTGCCGCGCTTTCCGCGGGCGCTTCGCTTTCCGAGCCGGAAGTCTCCGGCTCGTCCGCCGGGCCGGTCTGCACGGCAGGCTGATTCGCCGCGCGGAGCTGCTCAAGCTCGTCCGCCGTGAAGCACAGGCCGCGTGCGGAATCCACCAGGCAGAGCTGCTCCGCCGCAAACGCATCGAGCATTTCCGGCAGAAGCGTTTCCACCGCCTGCGTACCGCCCGCGAAGCTGCACATCTGCCCGGCCTTTACGGTGCCCGCCGCTCCGGAAAACACGGCAGCGTGCTGTGTATCGCCGTCTGCACGGAACCACGCGACAGCATCCGTCAGCGCAAGCTGCTCTCCGCCGAAAGCAATCGACATCGGGCTTTGCACATCCGCAAAGACCTCTCCGCCGGTCACCTGCACCGAAAAGCCTTCGGCAGACGGATCCGTAATCTCCACGGACGTTTCTCCGCCGAGCGTCAGCACACAGCCGCCGGCGCTGATTTTCGCCTGTGCATCCGTTTCACAGCTGATCCTGTCGCCGGCGCGCAGAACCGTTTGATCTTCCGCCGAATAGGCAGCGCCGCCGCGCTCCATATAAACGATGCCGCGGATATCCGTCAGAACGGCCGCATCCGCTTCCTTATCGTCAAACCATCCCTGAATTGCCCCGACCGTCAGCACGCCGGCAATCACAATCACCAGAACTGCCGCCGCCATCACGATATTGGCAAGCTTTTTTCTTTTCATTCCCATCTGAAAAAACCTCCGCAAAAAATAAAAGTCCCCGAAAAGGGACTTCAGCGTATGAAAGCACACCCGGCGGCATGCTTCGGCACGAACCTCCGGGAAAAAGGAACTGACAGACCGTCCCCAAGAGTCTCTCAGATCAGGTCAAAGTCCGTCTTCCGGCTCCGGACGCCTTCATGCCTGCACCTTCTCGGAAAGCTCCAATGATACAGACCGGCTTTTCTGTCCGTCTACGGCGGCTTGGTACCGCTGGGATTTCCCCATTCCGTTTTAACTGTGACCCACATACTATACAGGATAGATCCCTGCTTTCGTTTGTCTATCCTAGCACACTTTTCCCGAAAGTGCAATCCCTGTTTTCAAAACTTTAAAACCCGATTGACAAAGCCATTTTGCAGTGGTATCTTATGGGTAAAGTGAACGAAGTTTAAGTGCCCATGGGTGTGGTTGCAGCCCCTTGGGAGAATAGAGAATCGTGTGCAAATCACGAACGGTACCGCCACTGTAAGCGTGGAGGCGCCCGCGGAAGGTGAAAGCCGGTCATTGGAGAAAAGCTCTGAGAAGGCCTTGCGGGCGCCCGGGATGCGCAAGTCAGGAGAACTGCTTAAACGGCATCCGATGCCGGCGCCCTGCCAAGTACGGGGTACCGGCTGTGTCTGGCGCGGAAAAACGGCTGCGGCAGCTCCCGAAAAGGGAACTGCCGCGGCTTTTTTGTTTCAGCCGTGTATCCGGCCGACCGCAGTGCCCGTCTCACACTGCAGCAATATCTCTGAGATGGAGGAATGAAGTCCATGAAGAAACGAATTGCGAGCGTGCTTCTGGCCCTGATTCTGGTGCTCGGCATGCTCCCCTTCTCCGTATCGGCGTCAGACGTTACGGAGATCAGCACGCAGGCCGGCCTGGCCGCCATGGAAAGCACCGGCGGCAGCTATAAGCTGACGGCGGACATTACGCTGACCGGCTGGTCGCCGATTTACTCGTCCGGTGTCACACTTGACGGCAACGGCCACACGATTACCCTGACCAGCGCACCGCTGTTTTACAGTCTGGGCAGCAGTGATACGGTCAAGAATCTGGTTTTGGAAGGCTACGTCTGCGAAACCGGAAACACAAGCGTCGGCGCACTGGCCCGCAGCAGCAGCGGCACCATCCGCAACTGCATCAGCCGTGCGGATGTAACGTATGAAGGCGCATGGAACACCGTATATGTCGGCGGTCTTGTCGGCAAAACAAGCGGAACGATTTCCAATTGCCTGACAACCGGAACCATCACCAATACGGGCGGCGCGAAATGTTACGGATCGGTCGCCAACATCGCCATGTTTGAATCCGGCACCATTCAGAACTGTGTCGCGGTCGGCTGCGACCGGCTGGGCACCCGGGAAGACTTGGACTGGAACACCTTTGAAGACCTCTATACACCGATCGAATCCGCTTCGAGCACGGTGATCGGGGATGCCTCCCTGTTTGTCCCGGCATCCTATGTCAGCTTCTTCAATGCCAATCTTGCGGAAGGTGATCTGAACTGGAGCGCGGAAGGCGGAACGATGACGCTTACAGCCGCCGGCGGCGACACGCCCGGGAAGGATCCGGACGCCGCCGAGGAAGCGCTGGCCGCGCTGAACGATGCCGTCGCGGCAGCGGAAAGCGTCAGCACAACGGTCGTCTATACCACGGAAAGCTGGGGAACCTTCCGTGACGCGCTGAAGGAAGCCAAAGCGGTATTGGATTCCGAAGATCCGACACAGAGCAAGGTCACGGCCGCTGCGGAAAGCCTGACCGCCGCACAGAATGCACTCGTCGTGCGTTCGCTCTCGGCCGTTGCGCGCCCGGATGACGCCATCGAAGTTGACCAAGCTTATTTCAACACCTACATGGACATGCCCTCGGACAACAAATATTACGTTCTGACCGAGGATATTACTGTCGGCGGCTATTGGTTCGGCATTTTCAGCAAAATGAACTGTGTGCTGGACGGCAACGGCCACACCATCACGCTCAACGGCGGCACGCTTTGGGATACCATCGGTCCGGACGGCGTAATTCAGAATCTCGGTATTCTCGGCTCCGCACAGAACAGCACCAATGATACTGGCGCGCTTGCGACAAACTGTGAAGGTCTGATCGTCAACTGCTGGTCGCGGGCAGCGGTAACCTCTGCCGGCATGAACAGCATTATCAAGAATGCAGGCGGCTTTACGGCCAACCTGAAATCCGGCGGCGCCATCGTCAACAGCTATGTGGCCGGCTCCGTTTCCGCTTCCGGCAGCACCGGCACCGGTGTGGCCGGCGCACTGGCCGGCACCAGCGAGTCAAACACGCTGGTGCAAAACGGTTACTGGCTCAATACCGTCGGCAGTTCTGCCGTCGGCGCCGCAGGCGGCCTGGTCACCGGATGCGCCGCGCAGCCGCGTGATGCTTTTTACAGCGATGATTTTCTGGCCCTGCTGAACAGCGGCAAGGGCGAAAACGGCAGAACCTGGACCATCAACGACGAGGGCTGGCCGCACCTCGGCGAAAGCGGCAGCTACGCGGGCGCCGAATCCTTTGAGCTTGTCTATACGGCAAACGAGGGCTACGGCTCCGGAAGCACCACCTTCACGGACAAGCAGGGCCTGCTCCTGTCGCTCAGCGAAGTTCTCCCGGATCCCGACGCAACGGTCAACGATTATGCGGGCCGGTTCTCCTGCCCGGATTTCGACGGTGAAGCGGCGTTTGTCGGCCAATACGCCTCGGGCGGTCAGGGCAAGCATACCGTTTTCGTCAGCGAGGAAGGCTCGCTGCAGGTACTTGCCGCAGGCTCGCTGGAAATCGTCGTTTATGATAAGGCCTCCTGGAGCGGCACACAGTACGAAACCGAGCTGACCCGCTTCACCGTGACCGTCGACGACATTACGGCGGAAGCGATCCGCATGATTCCCACCGGCGAGTATGTCACCGAAAATGACGACGGCACATATGAAGTCGCCGGCAGCGGACTCGTCAATCTCCGCACGGAGATTCTGATGGACGGCGAATGGAGAGGCGCGCCCTCCAGTCTCTTTACGCTGACGACAGACGGCCGGGCCTTCAGCTCCGGCAGCACCTTCTACGCGACCGAGCCGGGTGAGATCACCGTGACCGCCGCGGCTCTGGGACAGACCGCATCGGTCACCGTCACCTCCACTTATGTCCCGGTAACCTCAATTACTCCGGCCGTCAGCGGAACTTATACGATTCACGGCCGCAACGCAAACAGCCAAAGCTCCGGTGATTTTCTGGATCTGATGCTCTCCCACGGCGCAGGTACGGTAGTCGTGGAGCCTGAAAACGCCAGCTACCGGGACAGCTGGACGCTGGAATCCAGCGATCCCGAAGTCGCGGAATATGTCTCGGCCTTCCTGCGCGCGGTTCTGCCGAAAAAAGCCGGCACCGTCACCCTGACGGCCACCTCCAAGGATCCCCGGCTGAGTGAACAGGTAACCGGTACCTCGACCATCACGCTGAAATACCTGAATCCGCTGACGGATGTCACACTGGATCCTGCCGCGGAGCTGACACTTGAAGAAAACGAAACGCTCCTCCTGCCGCTTGCCTTTACCGGCAGCGAGGGTATGGAGGATTACCACGTTTCCGAGCCGGGCATGATCTGGACCTTCTCCGGAGACGGCGAGGTGGAAATCACCCGTTCCCCGCTCGGCATTATCGTCGGCAAGGAAAACAGCCCGGAATACTGCATCGCCAATCCGGAGTATAAAATGACCGGCGTCAAGGCCGGTACCGTCACCGTTACCGGCACGCCCATCGACCGGACCGGCGGCGCGGAAAGCATCACCTTTACCGTCACTGTTGAACCCGGCGTATCCGAGGCAGACATTGATCTGGACAAGCTGGTTTCCGACGGCATCGCCGGTGCGCAGAGCGTACTGCTGAGCGCCTATGCGGGCCGCGAATACCAGTTCGGCGACGAGTGGGCCGTGTTCCTGTTTACACGCGCCGGCTGCAATCTGACCGATGCGCAGATCAGCAGCTATCTCAATTCCGTCACCGCAGCCTACACAAATCCGAAGGCTTCCGCATTGAAGCCGACCACCATTGCGCGCGTTATTCTGGCCGTCAGCGCTTTGGGTCAGGATGCCGCCGACCTGAACGGCATTGACCTCACCGAGCTGCTCTGCACCAGCAAGATGATTCCGGACGGCAGCAACGAGGCCGCCTGGGCGCTGATTGCGCTGGATTCCTGCGATTACCCGATTCCGGAAGGCGCCCTTTGGACCCGTGAAGCGCTGATTCCGGAAATCCTGAAATTCCGGAATCCCGATACCGGCGCTTTCGGTCTGCTGGACAATCAGTCCGCCGACATCGATGTGACGGCCATGTGCATACAGGCTCTGGCGCCCTATTACGATTCAAACGCGCAGGCCAAAGCCGCCGTGGACGCCGCGCTCCGTTATCTGCAGACGCAGCTCGACCGCGGCTGCGACCTCGGCAGCTCCGAGTCCGTCTCGCAGGTGCTGATTGCCCTGACCGCCCTGAACCTCGATCCTCTGAACGCCGATAACGGCTTTTACAGGAGCGTTTCGCGCAATCTAATCACCGCGCTGGATGCTTACCGCACCGAAAACGGCGGCTACCGTCACCTGATGACGGATAATTCGCTCAATAATATGGCCACCACACAGGCGCTGCAGGCCCTGCTTGCCTACACCCGCTTCACAAACGGCCAGAGCACACTGTACGACCTCACCGGTACTCAGCAGCCCGATACGCCCACGGAAGATGACCCGATCGCAGGCGGCGGAACCGAAGACCCGTCCGACCCCACCGAACCCGCCAATCCCGATGCGCCCGACGCACCGGAATCCTCCGCAAAACCGGATGCCGGTTCCGGCACCTCCGGAACAAACGGCAACGATCCTGCGGTCAACTTCGGCACCGGAGACCACAACAACCTGCTGCTTCCGATGCTCGGTCTGTCCGCCGGCCTGATCGCCCTCGCACTTCTCTTTGTCCTCCACAGAAAAAAACACATCTGATTCGATAACCGCAGAAAGCCCGGCTTCTCCTCCTGAAGCCGGGCTTTTTCTTCTGCGGACACGGTACCGTTCGTCTTGCATTGTCCTCTGCGGTATGGTAAAATTATCTTGAATATTGTATTCAATTTTTTGGGAGCGGAGGAATTATTTTGTAT
>JBJEOO010000096.1:0-3136 GCA_051880755.1 Hominenteromicrobium sp. | reverse complement strand
CGTTGGAGCCGGCGTTGCCCTTGCCGCTGACATTCAGAACCTGTTCATCGTCGATACCCGCCGGAATCGAGATTTCAATCGTTTTCTGGCGGCGGATTTTTCCCTTGCCGTCACACGTTTTGCAGGGCGTCTCGATAATCGTTCCGCGGCCGCCGCAGCGGTCACAGGTGCCGACCGACTGCACCACGCCGAACGGGGTGCGCTGGCTGATGCGCACCTGACCGGAGCCGCTGCAGTTCGGGCAGGTTTTCGGGCTGGTTCCCTTCTGCGCGCCGCTGCCGCCGCAGTCCGGACAGCTTTCGATCTGATGATAGGTGATATTCTTTCTGCAGCCCTTTGCCGCTTCCTCAAACGAAACCACGACATTGGTTTCCACATCCGTGCCGCGCCGGGGTGCGTTCGGATTGGCGCGCCGGGCGGAGCCGCCGAAGCCGCCGCCGAAAAAGCTGTCAAAAATATCCGTGAAATCAAAGCCGCCCGCGCCGCCGGCATACGGATTCCCGCCGCCGGCACCGCCGCCGAAATTCGGATCAACACCGGCAAAGCCGAACTGATCGTACCGCGCGCGCTTATCCTTATCAGAAAGCACCTCGTAAGCCTCGTTGACCTCCTTGAACTTCGCCTCAGCCGTCTGATCGCCGGGGTTCAGGTCCGGGTGGTACTGCTTTGCGAGCTTTCGGTATGCCTTTTTTATCTCGTCATCCGTCGCACCCTTCTGCACGCCGAGCACTTCGTAAAAATCTCTTTTATTGTCCGCCATCCGCTGTCATCTCCTCGCAAACTCCAAAAGGCAAGGGGTTATTGCCGCTGCAACCGCCCCTTGCGCTTCGGACCGTATTCTGATTAGTCGACGTCCTTGTAGTCTGCGTCGTAGACATCGCCGTTCGGGCCGCCCTGCGGACCGCCGGCCTGCGGGCCTGCGCCCGGTGTGCCGTACGGCGGCTGCTGGCCCTGCTGCGGCGCGGAAGCCTTATACAGCTTCTCGCTGACCGTATACATCGCCTTCTGAAGCTCATCCATGCCGCTCTTGATCGCGTCGACCGTACCGGTCTGCATGGTGCTCTTGAGCGCGGAAATCTTGCTGTTCAGCTCGTTCTTATCCGCTTCGTCAATCTTATCGCCGCTGTCGCTGATGAGCTTTTCAGCCGCATAGCACATATTCTCGGCATTGTTCTTGGTATCGACCTCTTCACGGCGCTTCTTGTCTTCCTCCGCGAACTGCTCCGCAGCCTTAACCGCCTTGTCGATATCCTCCTTGCTCATGTTCGAGGAGGACGCGATGGTGATGTGCTGCTCCTTGCCGGTGCCGAGATCCTTTGCGGAAACGTTGACGATACCGTTTGCGTCGATATCAAAGGTAACCTCGATCTGGGGGATGCCGCGCGGAGCCGGCGCGATGCCGTCAAGCTTGAAGATGCCGAGCTGCTTGTTGTCGCGCGCAAATTCACGCTCGCCCTGCAGAACGTTGACCTCAACCTGTGTCTGGCCGTCCGCCGCCGTGGAGAAGATCTGGCTCTTCTTGGTCGGAATGGTTGTATTTCTGTCAATAATCTTGGTCATGACGCCGCCCATCGTTTCAACGCCGAGGGAAAGCGGCGTGACGTCGAGCAGCAGGAGACCCTGAACCTCGCCGCCGAGAACGCCGGCCTGCAGAGCCGCGCCGATTGCAACGCACTCATCCGGGTTGATGCCCTTGAACGGCTCCTTGCCGATGAGCTTCTTGACCGCTTCCTGAACAGCCGGGATTCTGGAGGAACCGCCGACCATCAGAACCTTGTTGATTTCGCCGATGGAAAGGCCGGAATCGTTCAGCGCTTGACGAACCGGGCCCATGGTCATCTCGACAAGGTCCGCGGTCAGCTCGTTGAACTTCGCTCTGGACAGGGTGAGATCCAGATGCTTCGGGCCGGTTGCATCCGCCGTGATGAACGGCAGATTGATGGAAGCGCTTGTCATGCCGGAAAGCTCGATCTTCGCCTTTTCCGCCGCTTCCTTGATGCGCTGCATGGCCATCTTGTCGCCGGAGAGATCGATGCCGTCGGAAACCTTGAAGCTGCCGATGATCCAGTCCATGATGCGCTTATCGAAGTCGTCGCCGCCCAGGCGGTTGTTGCCGGCCGTTGCGAGAACCTCCTGAACGCCGTCGCCCATCTCGATGATGGAAACATCGAAGGTGCCGCCGCCGAGGTCGTAAACCATGATCTTCTGATCGTCTTCCTTATCGATGCCGTAGGAAAGCGCAGCCGCCGTCGGCTCGTTGATGATACGCTTGACATCGAGGCCGGCAATCTTGCCCGCATCCTTCGTCGCCTGACGCTGCGCATCGGTGAAGTAAGCCGGAACCGTGATGACCGCGCTGGTGACCGGCTCGCCGAGATAAGCTTCCGCATCCGCCTTCAGCTTCTGGAGAATCATTGCGGAAATCTCCTGCGGCGTATAGTGCTTGCCGTCGATCGTGACTTTATGATCGGTGCCCATCTCTCTCTTGATGGAGGAAATTGTTCTGTCCGGATTTGTGATCGCCTGACGCTTTGCGACCTGACCGACCATGCGCTCGCCTGTCTTGGAGAAAGCGACGACGGACGGCGTTGTTCTCGCGCCCTCTGCGTTTGCGATGACGACCGGCTCGCCGCCTTCAATAACGGCTACGCACGAGTTTGTTGTACCCAAGTCAATACCAATTGTCTTTGCCATAATCAATTACCATCCTTTTTATAAATGAAAGTGAATGTGTGTAAACTATATCCGCTGTCCTTTCGCCGTGCGCCGGAAGCTTTCCGGTTTTGCAAAGTGAAAGCTCAGAACCGAACCCTTTACCGGTTCAGTTTGCCACCTGCACCATCGCGTGCCGGACAACCTTGTCGCCGAGCATGTAGCCCTTCTGGAAAACGGCCGCGATGACATTTTCGCCCAGCTCTTCGCTATCGATATGCGCCACGGCGTTATGAAGCGCCGGATCAAACGTTTCACCGACGGCGCCGATCTCACGGATGCCGAGCTTTTCAAAGCAGGCTTTGAACTGATTGGCGATCATTTCAACGCCCTTTCTCATATCCTCGGCGGAAGCATTCTCCTGCGCGAGCGCCCGGTCGATGTTATCGGCGACCGGAAGAATTGCGTTGATCGTATCGGAGGC
>JBJEOO010000095.1:0-3145 GCA_051880755.1 Hominenteromicrobium sp. | reverse complement strand
CAATATCCCGCTTCGCCTCCTGAAGGGCTGCGCGTGTGCGTGTTTCAAAAAGCTCAATATACGCAAGCTGACCGTCCAGATCCGTTTTGCCGTATCCCCGGATGAACGCTTCTGCCAGCATCCGGTCTTCCCGTCCGGTGAAAAAATGCTGCGCAAACCGAACCCACGCCCTGACCGGATCCGGAGCGGGGGCAATCTGCCGGAGGAAGGAGTTGTCTTTGCAGAGCGTCAGCAGCGCGGCCAGATCACCCGCCGTATAGGCGGCGGCACTTTTCAGGGCGGATAAGGCGTCCAGAAAAACCTCCAGCTCTTTTTCACGCGTTTTGAGCCGCATGGATTCCGATAACCCGGCGGTCAGGGCGCAGATCACGAGCATAATCGCAGCCGCTGTTCGCAAGAAGATCACCTGCCCGCAGAATTTGTTCCGCCTGCGCGGGGCTGCCGCGCCCGCGCAGCAGAACCACAGTCTCAAAAGCGCCCAGTTCCAGCATCTCCCTGCAGAGCGGGCGGCCGCAAAGCTCCTGCACACTGCCCGCATGCACGCTTGCAATCAGGGAAACACCGGAAAAGGCCGCAGCGTGAACGGCGGCGGCGTCATCCTCGCCAAGCTCATCGCAGAGAATATACTCCGGCGAAAGGCAGCGGATTGCGTGCGAGAAGCCGTCCCGTTTCGGGTACCCCTGCAGGACATCGGTGCAGGCGCCAAGATCAAAACCGTCCGAGAAAAGCTCAAAGCGTTCGTCCAGCACGACTGTGCGGTGTCCGGCGGTGCCGATATACCGGGCAATATCGCGCAAAAGAGTTGTTTTTCCGGAGGACGGTGCGCCGGCAATCAGTACGCCGCGCCGAAAATTGACGCCCGAACGGATAATGCCCTCCGAACAGCCGCGTATTTCCCGGGGAATACGCACGGAAAGACTTGTGACATCCCGTACGGTTTTGATGCCGCCTTTTTCCAGCACCGCCGTACCGCCGATTCCGACGCGCAGACAGCGATCGGCGGATACAAACCCCTGCCGGATTTCATCCATATGGCTGTAAACCGAGTAACCGCAGAGCCGGATGAAGATTTCCTCCACATCCTCCCGTGAGGCCAGCACGTTTCCCGGCGAGAAATAATCGGATACCGAGCCGTCGCTGCGAAGAAAGCGGATTTTTTCTCCGCAGCAGAGCATCACCGGTTTGCCGACACTGATGCGGATATCAAAAACACGCACCCGGATATCCTGCGGGATCTTCTGAAGAATCGGCGCAAAGCGCCCCAAATACTGCACAGCTTTTTCAAAGTCCATCGAATACACCTTTCTTTCCGATTCCGTATGGTTCATTCTATGGACACGCAGGCCGGTTTAGAACAAAAAACCGGACAAAGCAATCACTTTGTCCGGTACGCATGGATGTATAGGTATGTTAAATCTTCAGTCCGTTTTGGTACAGATCATAAAAATGATGGGTCGGACCGCAGCCCTTGCCGAGTTCAAGCGCATGCTCGATTGCCATGGTCACATACTCCTTGCCGCGGCGAACAGCCTCAGCCATCGGGCAGCCGTTTGCAAGGTTGGACGCAATTGCGGAGGACAGCGTGCAGCCCGTGCCGTGCGTATTCTTCGTGTGGATACGCTTTGTCGTGAAGAAATGGAAGGCTTCGCCGTCAAACAGCACATCCGAGGCGTCTCCGATATAGTGGCCGCCTTTGACCAGAACGGCCCGGCAGCCCATTTCATGAATTCTGAGTGCCGCCGCTTTCATATCGTCAATCGTCTCAATTTTCATTCCGGTGATTTCTTCCGCCTCCGGTATGTTCGGCGTGAGCAGATCGGCAAGCGGCAGAACAACCGCTTTGAACGTGTCAATCGAATGCGGATCCATCAGCGGACACCCGTTTTTCGCATACATGACGGGATCGATGACGATGTTTTCGGGGTGATACGATGCCAGCTTATTGGCCACAGCGCGCATGCACTGCGGTGTTGAGAGCATGCCGACCTTTACGGCATCCGTGCCGATGTCCTCATAAATCGCATCAATCTGCTTTTCAATCATATCCGGCGTTATGTCCTGTATATCAAGAACACGCGAGGTATTTTCCGCGACAACCGAAACAATGACGCTCATCGCGAACACGCCGTGCGCGGACATGGTCTTGATATCGGCCTGAATGCCCGCGCCGCCGGAGCAGTCTGAACCGGCAATGGTCAAAACTCTTTTCATTATGATTTCCTCTCTTTCCCGCCGCTCAGCGTGCGAGCGTTTCTATACGGAGTGAATCAATCCGGA
Source organism: Hominenteromicrobium sp. (assembly GCA_051880755.1). Lineage (GTDB taxonomy): Bacteria > Bacillota > Clostridia > Oscillospirales > Acutalibacteraceae > Hominenteromicrobium. Next base: position 868 of record JBJEOO010000095.1, on the reverse strand, counting down.
CCGGCGCATCCGCGGTGATGGCAAAGGACGCGTCGCGGCAATCCCGGACATGCGCGGCAGCCGTAATGGCTGTTCCGTTCAGATAAATCTCCGTGCTGATTGTATCACTGATGATCTCGATCTGCATGCCATCCTCTTCCGTGCGCGGCAGAAAAGCCGACCCGCAAGACACACCGGCAGTTTCCACGCGGATTGAAAGGCCGAACAGCCGGCATGTAAAGGGAGCATCCTTTACAAATATCCTGACCCGGCAGGCTTCTTCAGTCAGCGGACAGGTATATTCCCGTACGAAAAGGTTGTGCTCCGTTTGCCCGGAAACCGCAAGCGTATCGAGCGCCCGGATCGGATTTGCGCAGAGATAGTAGCGCCCGCCGATTTTACGCAGCGTCATTTCATTCGGTGTGCACATGGAGCCGTTAAACGGTGCGCCGGGAATATCGCTGCGGTTCCAGGCAAGGCGGATCACCGGCTTACCCGGCTCGTAATAGTACGTCTGCGCGGCATATGCCTGAGAATTGTAGGAAAGCTGACCGACGGACTGAATCGGCTGATACAGGCCCTTTTCATCAAAATCACCGACAGAATACATGTCGTGTGCGCCGGAGAAAACCCAAAGTGTTCGCCCGTCGTCCGCTGTAAGGGGATAAAAATCGGGGCATTCGTCGTCGCCGGGCAGATCAAATTTCTGCAGGAAATCCCAATCCAAAAGATTTTGAGAGGTAAACAGCGCATAGGTGCGCGCTTCAAAGTACAGCGCCATCAGCCAGCGCGAACGCGCCGCATCGTAAATAACCTTTGGATCGCGGTTGCCGTCTGCCATCGATGCGATCAACGGATTCTTTTCGTATTTGACGAGTGTTTTGCCGCC
>JBJEOO010000094.1:0-3153 GCA_051880755.1 Hominenteromicrobium sp. | reverse complement strand
ATCCTTGTGGCGGACGGAATGGTACTGGTTGTGCCACTGCTCCTCAATGTGACCGTCAAAATGAACCTCGATGGCGTTTTCATCGACCTTCTGCATCCAGACCTCGCCGCCCGGGAGCCAGAAGTCCGGCAGCTCCGTCTGCCAGCCTTCAACGAGCTTCTGGCGGAAAATGCCGTATTCATAGCGCAGGGAATAGCCCATGGCCGGGTAGCCCTGTGTGGCAAGGCCGTCCAGGAAGCAGGCGGCAAGACGGCCGAGACCGCCGTTGCCGAGACCGGCATCCGGCTCCTGCTCGTAGAGATTGTCCAGCTTCACGCCGAACTCCGCGAGCGCCTTGCGGAAATTCTCCTCAAGACCGAGGTTGAAAAGGTTGTTTTTGAGGGAGCGGCCGAGCAAAAATTCCATGCAGAGGTAGTAGATCTGCTTGGTTTCGGACTTCTCGGCGGCCTGAACAAATTCATTGCGCCCGCGCATCATCAGATCACGGACAACAAGCGCGGATGCTTTGTAGAACTCATCGTTGCTGGCGTTTTCGCAGGAAACACCGTAGATATGGGAAAGCTTTTCCTGAATGGCGGTTTTAACCTGTGCAACGCTCATTTTGTAATTCATGTTTTTCCTCCTTATATTGCAAGCGAATATTGCGGGGTAACTTGTGGAATATGCACAAAACAGATTTTTCGATTCCGCAACAAATGAAAGGTTTGTGTAAATTATATACTAAAAAAGCCGGGAATTCAATGCTAAGCGAGACGAAAAATGACGCAGTGCTTTGTGTGGTTTTTACAGAAAATCGGCGATACGGACGGAGAATGCCGGATTTTCCCGGCGGCCACAGGGCGGCACAGCGGCGCGGACAGAAAAACCTGTTATGCCCAGATTCTTATTCTATTATAAAAAGCTTTCTGCGATTTAACAAGCACTTTTTGGAAAAAACTCAGATTTTTTGCGGCTTTTCGTCCATTTTCTGCATGTGGGACGGTTTTTTTCGCTTCTTCTCTTTCTTTTTTATCAGGAATGCAATATAATACAATATTAGATGAAGAGACTTCTTGGCCGCGGCATGCGCAGCGCTGCCGCCCGGCGCGGAAAGGAACCAGAGAGATGGAAAAGACGAGATGCAAACTGAACATCTGCGGTGTGGAGGTCGCGGCCGCAGGCGATGTGGACCGGGAGGCGGCGGAAAAAATCGCGGAGGCGGTCCGCACGCGGATGCAGGCTGTCCTGAGTACGTCATACGGCGCGTCCATCGAAAAGGCGGCCGTCATTACGGCGATGAACCTGTGTGAAGAGCTGGCGCGGCGGAATGCGGAGCTGCAGGAGAGCCGGCAGCACTGCCGGCAGCTGGAAGCGGAGCTGAAGCAGATCGGCGGTGCGGACGGCCTGAAGGCGCGGCTCGCGCAGGCGGAGGGCAAGCTGAAAATTGCCGAGGAACAGCTTCAGCGCGCGCAGGAGGCGCATCGGACGCGGGAGGCGGAGTCTGCCGGAAAGGCGCCCGCGCATGCCGTGGAGATGCGCAATCCGCTGCGCCCGGATATCGGCGAGCAGGAGGGGCTGGTCAGCTTCTTCGCGAAGGACGGAAAGTAAGGAAAGGGAGAAGATCGGTGCATCAGAATACCATTGAAGTTCTGGCGCCTGCGGGCAGTCCCGCGGCGCTGAAGGCCGCGGTTTTCGCCGGTGCGGACGCGGTGTATATGGGCGGCGCGCTCTTTTCGGCCAGAGCAAACGCCGCCAATTTTTCGCGTGAGGAGATGCGCGAGGCGGTGCAGTTTGCGCGGGAGCGGAACGTGCGCGTCCATGTCACGGTCAATACGCTGCTAAAGGACGATGAGCTTCCGGAAGCGCTGGACTTCTGCGCGTTTCTCTGTTCTCTGCCGGTAGACAGCATTTTGGTGCAGGATATGGGGCTTTTCATGCTGCTGCGCGCGGCCTGCCCGGATATGCCGCTGCACGCCTCCACCCAGATGAGCCTGCATACGCCGGGCGGCGCCGCGCTGCTCGGGGAAATGGGCGCGTCGCGCGTTGTGCTGGCGCGTGAGATGTCGCTCGGCGAGATCCGGGCCGTTTCGGAAAGGACGGACGTGGAGCTGGAAGCGTTTGTGCACGGCGCGCTGTGCATGTCGCTTTCCGGGCAGTGCTATTTCAGCGCGATGCTCGGCGGCCGCAGCGGCAACCGCGGGCGCTGCGCCCAGACGTGCCGCCTGCCGTTTTCCGCGCCCGGCGGCACGGGACACGACCTGAGTCTCAAGGATATGTCGTTTATCGCGCATATGGAAGCGCTGCGTGAAGCGGGCGTCTGTTCGGCGAAAATCGAGGGGCGCATGAAGCGGCCGGAGTATGTTGCGGCCGCCGTTTCGGCCTGCCGGCACGCGGCAGACGGCGGCCCGGTGCCGCAAGCACTGCTGCGAGATCTCGGCGCGGTGTTTTCGCGCTCCGGTTTTACGGACGGCTATCTGTCCGCTCACAGAGGACGCGAGATGTTCGGCATCCGTACAAAGGAGGACGTAGAGGGCGCGTCGGGCGACGTTTTTGCCAGCCTGCATGAGCTGTATAAAAATGAAAGGCAGCGTGTGCCGGTGACCATGACCGTGTCGGCTTTTGCGGGCCGCAGCCCATCGCTCACCGTATCGGACGGCACGCATACGGCATCCGTCACGGATGAAGCGCACATTTGCGAAGCTGCGCGGCGGCTGCCGGTGGATACCGCACGCTGGCGCACGCAGCTGGAAAAAACGGGCGGAACACCGTACCTGTGCACATCGGTCGCGGTGGAGACGGACGAAAAAACGGCGGTTCCGGTTTCCGTGCTGAACGGTCTGCGCCGTATGGCGCTGGAAGCGCTTGGCCGGAAGCGGCGCGATGCCGAACCGATTCCTTTTAATCGTATGCCGCTCGATATCCATCCGCATCGGGCGGAGCGCCTTGCGCTGCGCGGGCGGTTCCAGCATGCCGGGCAGATTCCGGAAAACGCTTCGGCGCTGGACAAAATCATTGTGCCGCTCGACACGCCGCCGGAGACGCTCGACGCGCTCCGCGGTCAGGGACATGACCTGATTCTGGAGATTCCGCGCGCGATCTGGGGCATGGAAGCGGCGGTGCGGGAAAAAATGAAGCTGTGCCGCGCGGCGGGCTTTACGCATTTTTACTGCGGCA
>JBJEOO010000093.1:0-3155 GCA_051880755.1 Hominenteromicrobium sp. | reverse complement strand
TTTTCAATGCAAAACAGACTATTATAATGACATATCTTCAAATTATTGTACTTTCTTCCAGAATCATAGATTCAACTTTTTTTATAAAACTGTGTTTTCGCCGGAGGTGTGGCCGCTTGAAAAATAAATCCGGGAACCGACTCTTCAACCGCTATCTGATCAGCTTCTTTTGTGTCGTTTCGCTCTCTGTCCTCCTGATTGTTCTCCTGCTGTTTACGCTGTACTCCAATCTGCAGATCCGTTCCGCACGGGAAACTTCCATTCATCAGCTTGAGCAGGTCTGCCAGATGACCGATCTGCTGTACGATCAGATGCGTTCCATCAGCAATCAGATTCTGCAGAACCCGGAGACGAACCGATGCCTTTCCACCACCGGCTTTGACCGCCTGACCGAGGCTTCAGCCGGCCAGAAGCTGCGTGAAATCCAGACATCCAATCCGTATGTCCGCTATGTAAGCCTGTACAATTCCGCGTCCAACCGTTTTGTTTCCAGCTCCACCGCCGATTTTCTTACGGACAGCGACATCGAATACTATTATAAAGCATTGGCCGACATCAAGGAACTGGACACCTGTATGCTGCGCCTGATCGGTCCCGACTACGCGACACAGCCGACGCGCACACAATATGTCTATTCCTTCGTTTTTCAGGTGCAGGTACGCAATTCCAGCACGGCTGATCTGGTTGTTATCGATGTGGATGAGGACTACTTCTCACGTTCAATCGGCAATCTGCGCAGTTCCGACGGTTTCCAGCAGGTTTTGCTGCTCAATCGAAAGAACGAGGTTTTTTCTTCCAGCACCGTGTATGACGCTTCGGATACCTTTACGCAGTCCACCTACGTCAGCATTCCGCCTCAGGATCTTCCGGAGCTTTCGGATACATCGGGTTCATTTTCCCAGACGCTCGGCGACGGCACCCGCGCGCTCATCACCTACGCCAAAGCCCCCTCCTCCGGCTTCACCATTCTGAATATCGTGCCCTATTCCAATATATACAGCGGTCTGCCACAGATTGCAGGCATCACAATTCTGGCTGGACTTTTGGTTCTGGGCATCGGTATCTGTGTTTCCTACCGCACCAGTGCGAAGCTTTCCGCACCGATTGAAATTCTTTATCGGAACTATGTCAAAAAGCCGTCCAACGACCGCCGGGCCGGAAACGAACTGGATCAGCTCAGCAAAGCCTTTTCCGAGATGTATGCCAAGGCGGATAAGCTGGAGCAGGGCTTGATCGCCTCTTATTCCGATTCAAAAAAGCGGAATATTCAGCGGCTTCTGCACGGTGAGTACGAGCAGATTCCGGACTATGTGGCGGTTTACAGGAAATACGGCGTTGATCTGCTCTCCCCCTTCTACTGCATCATCATGATCCACATTGCATCCCGGGAAAATGCCATGAGTCCGGATGATTCCAACTATTTTATCTGCAGCTATGCGCTGGAAAATATCTCCACCGAGGTAATCGGGCAGTTCGGGAAAATTGTGACCTACCGCAACTCGAAAAACATGCTGGCCGTACTGCTGCCGCTGCGCCGCAACGAATATCCCAAGCGCATGGAAACCGAGCTGCTTCGCGTATCGGACGTCATGTCCAAGGAATTTTCCATGGAAACCACCATTTGCATCGGCAATATTGTGGAAGGCTCTGCCAATATCAATATGTGCTATGAAGCCACGACAATTGCACTGGAGTATTCTTCCATCCGCAACCGCGGCAGAATCTTCTTTGCGGATGAAACCGCACAGAAAATCAATCTCAATCAATATCACAACAAGCTGCATATCAAGCTGGCCGAACACATCCGCAATGAAGATCTGAACGCCTGCTCGCAGGAATTTGATCTGGCGCTCTCATACATGACCAATGTCAGCTTTGCAACGGCAATCACCTATTTCAACCATGTCATGATGTCGCTGATGGACGATTTTTCCACAACCTTTACGGACGATACGTCTTACGGCATTCTGATTGACAAGCTGAACCAGATTGACCGCAGCCTGCCGAATGTCTATATGCTGCGCAAGCAATGTATGGAATTCGTCACGATGCTGATTCATCATCTGAGCATCAGCCAGAAAAGCGGCAATGAGCAGGCAGCCGAAACCGCGCGCGTTTATATTGATAAGAATTACGCCAATCCGGATCTCTCCCTTCGCATGCTTGCCGATATGGCCGGCCTCTCGCCCGCCTATTTCGGTAAAATCTTTGCGGCGCAGACTACCTACTCCTTCAACGATTATCTGACCAATACGCGAATGAAAAAGGCCGCACAGCTTCTGGTGGAAACCAAGCTGCCGATCAACCAGATCAGCGAAGCCATCGGAATTCTCAATACCAACTACTTTTATTCGGTCTTTAAAAAGAAATTCGGTGTGACGCCGCTTGCCTACCGGCGCGCACATTCCGCACCGGATGAAAAAGCCGACGCAGAAAAAAGAATCCGGACGCATAGAAAAACAGTTTCGGCCAAGCACAAAGCCGAAACTGTTTTTTGTTATCCAAGCGCCACGTCCAGAATCATCATCAGCACAAAGCCAAGTGCGGCACCTATGGTTCCGATGTTAGAGTGCTTCCCGCTCTGCGACTCCGGGATCAGTTCTTCAATGACGACATAAATCATCGCCCCGGCTGCAAAAGACAGCACATACGGCAGCAGCGGCGTGATAAACGAGGTCAGCATAACGGTCAGGATCGCACCGATAGGCTCCACGATGCCCGACAATGCACCGTACGAAAAAGCGCGCCGCCGCGACATACCGCGGCTGACCAGCGGTGTGGAGATAATCGCGCCTTCCGGAAAATTCTGAATGGCAATACCGATAGCCAGCGCGAAGGCACCGGCTGTCGAAACCATTTCATTTCCGGAAACAGCACCGGCAAAAACAACGCCGACAGCCATGCCCTCCGGAAAATTATGCAGTGTAACGGCAAGCATCAGCATCGCGGAACGCCCAAGCCCGGCCCGTTTTCCCTCCGGCTCATCGGCATTGATATGCAGATGCGGCACGAAGGTATCCAGCAGAAGAAGGAAGCCGATGCCGGCCAGGAAGCCGACCGCCGCCGGAACCCATGCGTTCCCGCCCTGCTGTTCCGCCATCTCTATGGACGGAATCAGCAGAGACCAGACGGAAGCCGCAATCATCACGCCGGAG
>JBJEOO010000092.1:0-13878 GCA_051880755.1 Hominenteromicrobium sp. | reverse complement strand
CCTCGACGAGCGCAAGGCGTTCATCCAGCAGTTCATAGAAGCGCTTGATATCGCCCTTCGCTTCGATGCCGAGACGCGGCAGATTGATGGAGGTAAAGCTCAGGTTGCCGCGCCCGCAGGTGATTTCGCGGTCTGGATCGTGCACATTGCCCATCACGCGCGTGCGGCAGCCCATGTAGGCAACCTCGCTGTTGTAATCACCGGGCTTGTAATACTGCAGATTGAACGGCGCGTCGAGGAAGCTGAAGTTCGGGAAAAGCCGCTTTGCGGAGCAGCGCATCGCGTGCTGGAACAGGTCGTAGTTCGGGTCGCCCTCGTTGTAGTTGACGCCCTCCTTGACCTTGAAAATCTGCACCGGGAAGATCGGCGTCTCGCCGTCGCCGAGACCGGCCTCGGTCGCGCTCAGCAGGTTGCGGATCGCCATCCGGCCTTCCGGCGAGGTATCCGTGCCGTAGTTCAGCGAGCTGAACGGCACCTGCGCGCCCGCGCGGGAATTCATGGTATTCAGATTGTGGATCAGCGCCTCCATGGCCTGATACGTCGATCTGTCCGTCTCGCGCCACGCGGTCTTTTCGGCGTATTCCGACGCCGCGAACGTCTCCCAGATATTGATGGTTTCAAAACCGTTTTCGGCCTGATGGCGCGGCAGGAACGACGCCAGGCGCTCGGCATACGCCGTGCAGCTGTCCATGGCAACATCCGAGCCGATGGCTTTCCGGGCCGCCTCGATCATCGCCTGCGCATCCTCATGCGCCATACCGTGTCTGACCTCAAAATACTGAATCAGCGCGCTGAAATACGCTTTTCTGAATGTCTTTTTCACACCGGGCGCCATCGCGTAATCGAAATTCGGCACGCTCTGGCCGCCGTGCATCTCATTTTGGTTTGCCTGAATCGCGATGCACGCGAGCGCCGCATAGCTGCGGATGTCATTCGGCTCGCGCAGATAGCCGTGTCCGGTGGAGAATCCGCCGTCGAACAGCCGGATCAGGTCGATCTGGCAGCAGGTTTCAGTCAGCGTGTAGAAATCCTTGTCGTGGATGTGGATATCGCCCTCGGCGTGCGCCTTCGCGATTTCGGGCGGGATGACGTATTTATCGTAGAAACTCTTCGCGCCCTCGGAACCGTACTTGAGCATCGTGCCCATCGCGGAATCCGCGTTGATGTTCGCGTTTTCGCGCTTGATGTCGGCGTCCTCGGCGGGCTTGAAGGTCAGATCCTGATAGATCTTGACCAGCTCGTCGTCCATTTCGCGCAGGCGCTGGTGCTCCGCGCGGTAGAGAATATACGCCTTCGCCGTCTTTGCGTAATCGGCGGCAATCAGCTTTTCCTCCACGACGTCCTGAATCTGCTCGACCGTCGGAATCTCCTTCGCATCTTCAAATTCGGCGATGACCTCTCCGGTCAGGCCGTCCAGATCCGCGTCGCTCATGCGCTCTGCGGCAATGCGGATATTCGCCTTGAAAATGGCGTTTCGGATTTTTTTCGCATCAAAGGAGACCTTTTCTCCATTGCGCTTGACAATATACTGAACCATGCTGATGACCCTTTCTGCCTCCGTCGGTACGGCCCGGTGCCGCACCGTCCACCCTTATTTTGTGCTGTGCTTATGATTATAAGCCTTTTCCGCTTCCATGTCAATAGAGAAGCACAATATATTGTGCATTTAGATTTTCTCTGCGCAAAATATACCGTGTGTCATATCCGGTTTCCGGAGCACAACACACGGTATAAATCCATCAAAATTTCAGTTATTCTGCGGTTTTTCAGCGCACAACGCCCCCGAGACAGCCTGCAAGATATACCGCGCCGTCCAGGTCGATCGCCGTATTCTGCAGCTTTGCGTACCGGATATCGGTGCGGTCCCACTTGGCGCGCCGCAGGTCCGCATCCTTCATGCGGGCGTTCCGGAATATCGTCTCGGTCAGATTGCAGCCGGAGAGATCCGCCTTCTCGAGATCGGCGTCGCTGAAATTGGCGCCGCGCAGATTCACGCCGGAAAAGTCCTGCTTTTTGAGCGCGCAGCCGTCCAGCACACAGTATTCCAGCGCGCCGCCGCGCACCACCCAGCCCGTGAGATCCGCGCCGGCAAAGGTGCAGCCCGTGCAGCGGCAGTCCCGGAATTCCGAGACGAACAGACTCGCCGCCGAAAACGTGCAGTTTTCAAACGCCGTCGAGCGGATCAGCGTATCGTTCAGCCGCGCGAAATCAAAGGTGCAGGCGGTGAACCGGCACTTTTCGATGAGCGCGCCCGAAAACACGGCGCCGCGAAAATCGCATTTTGTAAAGGTGAAGCCGGCGAGCGCCGCATCGGTAAAATCCGTATCCGAAAGACGCGCGCCGGTATAGACCTTGACAGCCGGTGAAAAGCTCATTCCGTTTCGACCACGGCGATGTGCAGCTCGTCAAGCTGCGCCTTGGCGACGGTGGAGGGCGCATCCATCATGATGTCCTGCGCACTCTTGTTCATCGGGAACGCGATGACCTCGCGGATGAATTCCTCGCCGGAAAGCAGCATGACCATGCGGTCCACGCCCGGGGCGATGCCCGCGTGCGGCGGCGCACCGTAGCAGAACGCGTTGTACATGGCGGGGAACTTCGCTTTGACGTCGTCCTCGCCGAGGCGCACCATCTCGAACGCCTTGACCATGATCTCCGGGTCGTGGTTTCGCACCGCGCCGGAGGACAGCTCCACGCCGTTGCAGACGAGGTCGTACTGATCCGCCAGAATGTCGAGCGGGTCGATCTCGCCGCGCTCCGCCTTGAGGAGCGTCTCCATGCCGCCCGAGGGCATCGAGAACGGGTTGTGGCAGAATTCCAGCTCGCCGGATTCCTCGCCGATCTCGTACATCGGGAAATCGACGATCCAGCAGAATTCGTAGCGCTCCTTGTCCATATGCCCCTCGCACGCGGCGCCGAGCATACGACGCATGACGCCCGCCGTTTTCTGTGCCTGCTCGAGCTTGCCGGCAGAGAGGAATACGAGCGTGTTCGGCTCGAGACCGAGCGCCTCGGTGACTGCCTGCGCGGTCTCGGGATTCGCGTTGACAAACTTCGCGATGCCGCCTGCGATCGCGCCGGTTTCGTCCATCTTGAACCAGTACGGCTTCTGTCCCGCCTGCACCTCGACGTCGGCGCAGAGCTTATCGACCGCCTTTCTCGCGAGCTTGCAGTTTGTGACCGGCACCGCCTTGACGACATTGCCCTCGAACGGTCCGAAGCCGCAGTCCCTAAGCAAGTCGGTGACGTCCTTCACGCGCAGGTCGATGCGCAGGTCCGGCTTATCGGAGCCGAATTCCTCCATCGCCTGCCGGTACGGGATGCGGGTAAACGGTGCGGAGGACGCGATGCTGTACGTGCCGTATTTCGCAAAGATCGGCGGCAGCACGTCCTCGAGGACGGCGAACACGTCCTCCTGTGTGGCAAACGCCATCTCCATATCGAGCTGATAAAACTCGCCCGGGGAGCGGTCGCTGCGCGCGTCCTCGTCGCGGAAGCACGGCGCGATTTGGAAGTAGCGGTCGAAGCCGGCGGTCATCAGAAGCTGCTTGAACTGCTGCGGCGCCTGCGGGAGCGCGTAAAACTTGCCCGGATGCTTGCGCGACGGAACGAGGTAGTCGCGTGCGCCCTCGGGCGAGGAGGCGGTCAGAATCGGCGTCGTGATCTCCAAAAAGCCGTGCTCGGTCATCGCCTGACGCAGCGCGGAAACGACGTTCGAGCGCAGGATGATGTTGTTCTTCACCGCCGGGTTGCGCAGGTCGAGGTAGCGGTACTTGAGGCGCTGTGTCTCGTCCGCCTCTCTCGAGCGGTTGATCTCAAACGGCAGCTCGTTGTAGCGGCAGCGGCCGAGCACCTTGATCTCCGTCGGCGCGACTTCGATATCGCCGGTCACCTGCTTCGGGTTCTTGCTCGTGCGCTCGCGCACCACGCCGGTGACGGAGATCGTCGATTCCTTGTTGAGGGGCTTGACAATCGCCATCATCTCTTCGTTTTCGATGACAACCTGCGTCGTGCCGTAGAAATCGCGGAGTACGACGAAGGCAAAGTTGCTGCCGACCTCGCGGATGTTTTCCATCCAGCCGACGAGCGTTACGGTCTCGCCCGCGTTCTGGAGCCGAAGCTCCCCGCAGGTATGTGTTCTGGACTGAACCATATTGAAATTCCTCTTTTCTGGTTGATCTTTTATTTCAGGGCTGAAACCCGCTTGATTTTATTGACCGATATACCGCGCCCAGACCTCGGGCAGCTTCTTCTGCACGAACCGCGCGTAAGAGCAATCTGGCATGTCTTTCATATTCTTTCGCTGGAGCTCGCTGCAAAGTGCGTTGTACCACCAATCGAGCCGCTCGGGTGTTTTGTCCTCAAAGGCGTCGATTTTCAGTCTCCCCTGCCGCACATACTCCATGAACAGCGCGTACGCGTCCGGAACTACCACGCAGCTGGTCACACGCACGGGTTGCGTCGCGAGCCTTGCCACGGGAATATTCGGGAACGGGATTACCTGCGACTCGTCCGCCTCGACCTCATAGATATAGCCGCCGACGCCCTCGGATACCTCCCGCAGGGCATGAGGATACAGCTCGTGGTAGACCGGCGTGCCGTCCTTCGTAAATCCGTACGGAAACCAGTAATACGGCTTTTCCACCGCATTGCAGAGGTAAAAAGCCGCCACAATCTCGTTCGTCGTCATGTAGACATACGGACGGTCGTGATCCGCGAGCCGCGGCTCCAGAATTTCGATACCACCCGTGCGGCTGCCGTGAAAGAGCTTCATTCTGCTGCGTTCTCCTCTCTACCCGCATCGCGATATGCGTTGATGGCTGCTGAATTTCCCGCTCAGAACGAGAGATCATCCTGCGCGGTGGTCGATTCGATATAGGCGTCGATGAAATCGTCGCCGATGGAGAGCTTCTTCTTTTCGCCGGTCTTCATATTCTTGAGCTCCGCCTTGCCGGTTTCCAGCTCGTTGTCGCCGAGCACGATCGTGTAGCGGGCGCGAATCTTATCGGCGTACTTCATCTGCGCCTTGAGGCCGCGCGCGCACAGGTCGTAGTCCGCCGCGACGCCGCAGCGGTGCAGCGCATTCACGAGTTGGAACGCCTTCACCTGCGCCGCTTCGCCCATCGAGGCGATATAAAGTTCGCACTTGCCGTCGTCAGGGAACTCGGCGCCCGCCTCCTGCAGCGCCATCATGATGCGGTCAAAGCCGAGACCGAAGCCGAGCGCCGGGGTCGGCTTGCCGCCGATCTCCTCGACAAGGCCGTCGTATCGGCCGCCGCCGCCCAGCGCAAAGCCGAAGCGGTTCGAGGGGAATTCAAAGACCGTGCGGGTGTAGTAGTCGAGTCCGCGCACAAGGCCGGGGTCAACCGTATAGGGAATGCCGACGGCGGTAAGCAGGTTCTTGACCTTCTCAAAGTGCGCGCGGCAGTCATCGCAGAGGTAATCGGTGATCTTCGGCGCGCCTTTTGCGATCTCGCCGCAGACCGGACTTTTGCAGTCGAGGATGCGCATCGGGTTGCGCTCCAGACGCGAATTGCATGTTTCGCAGAGCTGGTCTTTATACTGCGTAAAATACGCCTTCAGTGCCTTGTGGTACTCCGCGCGGCAGGTGGGGCAGCCGATGGAATTGATGGCAAGCTGCACGTCGTCGCCCAGGCCGAGCCGCTCAAAGATCGACATGGCCAGCCCGATCACCTGCGCGTCCGCCGCCGGCTCCGCCGCGCCGAACATCTCCACGCCGAACTGGTGCAGCTCACGCATGCGCCCTGCCTGCGGCTTTTCATAGCGGTAGCAGGAGGTTTTGTAATACATCTTGATCGGATAGCCGCCGTTATACAGGCCGTTTTCCAGCATGGCGCGCACCGCGCCCGCCGTGCCCTCCGGACGCAGCGTGATCGAACGCCCGCCCTTATCCTCAAAGGTGTACATCTGCTTTTCGACGACGTCCGTCGTATCGCCGACGGAACGCTGGAAAAGCTCCGTATGCTCGAAAACCGGCGTGCGAAGCTCAGAGAAGCCGTTCAACTCCGCTTCACTCGCCATGACGTCCTCAACGAGCGTCCATTTTTCGGATTCGCCGGGAATGATGTCTCTTGTGCCCTTCGGCGCTTTTGTAATGAGTTCCATATGATATTCCTTTCTCCGCGCTTGACGCGCTGAAATATAATTTGAAATTAAAAATCCCTTATCCGCCGCAAAACGGATAAGGGACGAAGCTTGTTCGTGGTGCCACCCTTTTTCGAGAAACAGACCGGGATCCGTCCTCCTCAAGGCTCCTTAACGCGGAAAACGCACTTTCGTGAGGCTCGCGGGTGTCTTTCCCCGAAAGCTGCACACGCGGCTTTCAGCCATGGCCGCGCTCTCTTTCCCGTGCCGCCGCTTCGGGTACTCTTCCCGGTCAACGCCGGATATTTGACTATACTCTACCGCATTTTCATGCGGATGTCAATCCAATTTACAGCTTAACGATCTCACGCCAGTCAAGGTCGCCGCGCTCGAGGCCGTGAATGAGAACCTCAGCCGTCGCAATATTGGTTGCAACCGGAATGTTATGCACATCGCACAGGCGCAGCAGATTCTTATCATACGGCTCCTGTACCTGGGGCTGCATGGAATCGCGGAAAAACAGCAGCAGGTCGATCTCATTACAGGCAATACGCGCCGCAATCTGCTGATCGCCGCCCTGTGAGCCGCTGAGGAAGCGATGGATGTTGAGGCCTGTCGCGTCGGCGACAAGCTTGCCGGTCGTGCCCGTGGCGCAGAGACTGTGCCGGCTCAGGATTCCGCAATAAGCAATACAAAACTGGACCATCAACTCTTTTTTGGCATCATGCGCGGTGAGTGCAATGTTCATGAGAATTCCTCCTTATTCTTCCTGCTTCTTTTGGTATATGATATATTTCCGAACAACAATGGTCTGCAGCAAACCGCCTGCCCCTTCAAATTGCAAGCGGTACAGGAACACCGTTCAGGCGGGCTGCAACGCGCGAAAGCGCCGTCATCCCGGGCGTATCCGCCGCCGGAAGCCGGCCGCACTGAAAAGCCGCGGCCATTTCCCTGTCCTCGGGCACGACGCCGATCAGCCGGATTCCGCTCTGATCGATCACATCGTCGAGGTCGCGGCACACGCCGGACTCAGACCGGCCCTCCCCCCGCTGTGCATCGGATGACATACTTCTGAAATATGCCGCACTGAATCGGTTAATCATCAGCCGCTGCCCGGAAACGCCAAGCTCCAGAAGCAGACGGCGAACGATGGAGGCATCCCGGATACAAACCGGGTCGGGACTGCAGACGATCAGCGCGCTGTCCGCCGCCGCTGCCGCCGCACGGAAGCCGCGGCCGACACCGGCCGGAGAATCCAGCAGAACACGGTCAAAATAGCGCTTCAGCATCGGCACCAGACGCCGCATCACCGCCTCGGGCACAAGGTCCTCCCCGTTTGCGGGCGCGGGCATCAGCGAAACACCGGGCATCGCACCGCACGGATAAATGGCCTCGGCCGGAGCACACCGGCCGGCGACGACATCCGAGCTGTCGAACACAAGCGACTCCTCCGTGCCGGTCATCCGGTCGAGACTGCGCAGGCCCGCGTCACAATCGACAAGCAGCACGCGTTCGCCGTTCGCGGCGAACTGCGCGGCAAGGCCAAGCGTTACCGTGGATTTTCCGACACCGCCCTTCCCGGAGGTGACAACAATTGCAGTACCCATAGATAATACCTCATTGAATATAATAACACATAAAAACACAATAGTCAAAAATAAAAATTCGTTCAAAGAAATTTTAGCATACTGCCCCAAAACATACTGTCATTTTTTGTCGAAGCAACCAAATCCTGTCTTTCAGGCTTCCGATCCGCTTGCGCCTGCGGCCTGTGCCGTTCCGTTTTCGACGTCTCCGAAGAAATACGCCTCAAAAATCGCCTTGGCCACTTCCTTGGCCGCATTGCCCTTGCCGCCGTATTCCACGACAACCGCCACCGCGATCTCCGGGTCATCATACGGGGCATAGCCTATAAAGGTCAGGTTATCCGAATGTCCGTATGTCTCGGCCGTACCGGTTTTGCCTGCAACCGCCACGCCGAAATCGGCAAAGATGGAGGCCGCCGTCCCCTCCGTACAGACCTGCCGCATGCCTTCGCGCACAACGCGGAAGCTTTCCTCCGAAATTTCCGCCTGCAGGACGATCTCAGGCTCTGCGGTTTCACGCGTAATCACGCGGTCATAATCCGTGATTTTCTCAAGAAAATGTGTTTTATAGCGCGTGCCGCCGTTCGCGATCATCGCGCAGTATGTCGCCAGCTCAATCGGGGTAAACATATCGTCGCACTGGCCGATCGCCGCCTGAATCGTCAGGCCGTCAAACCATTCTTCGCCGTAATGCCGCCCGGAGTACTCCACGGGATCGGACATGATGCCGGCCGTTTCGGGCAGCTCGCAGCCTGTTTTCTCGCCGAGTGAAAACAGCTCGGCATAGGTGTGCATGCGTTTGATCGTCAGCATGCGCCCTACATCGAAGAAAAAGCTGTTGCAGGAATAGCGCAGCGCGCCGTATACATCGAGCCTGCCGTGCTCGCCGAGGCAGCCCGGTTCATAATCGGGCGCATAATAATGGTACGCGCCGTCGCAGTTGACCGGCGTGTCCGTATCCGTGATGACGCCTTCCTCCAGCGCGGCCAGCGCGACCAGCGGCTTGAATACGGAACCGGGGGTAAAAATGCCGTTCAGCGCACGGTTGAAAAGCGGCTGCGTCTCATCCGCATAAAGCGCGGTCAAATACGCATCGTCGGACGCATATTTGGACAGATCAAAGGTCGGATAGGAGGCACAGGCCAGCACCGCGCCGCTGTTCACATCGAGCACCACAGCCGCGCCCGCCGTACAGTCCTCCGTCGGTTTTGCTTCGATCTGCTCGGCCAGCGCCTCATTCGCGGCGCACTGAAGCTCCTTGTCCAACGTCAGCCAGACGGAATCTCCGGCCTGCGGCGGCTCCGTAACCGTGGTGCTGAGCACCTCTCCGGTCGAATCCGTCTCGATCGTCTCCTTGCCGTTTTTGCCGCGCAGCGTCGATTCAAAAACGCTTTCAATGCCGCTCTGGCCCAGAACATCATCATAGGCATAGCCGGATACATTGGCCGAGGAATAAGTATTGCCCTCCGCCTCCGCCGCGCTGTACTGCTCCTCCGTAATGGCGCCGAGGGTGCCGATCACATGCGGCGCAGCCGTACCGTCTCCGTAGTCGCGCGTCTGGCTGACCTGCGTTTCGATGCCCGGCATCTGCGCCATGCGCTCGCTGACAACCTCGACCGTTTCAATCGAAACATCGCGGGCGAGCACAAACGGATTCGTCCGGCTGAAATAGCTGCGTTCCATCGCATAGCGCACGGACGCCACACGGCGTGTATCCGCCTTATCCAGTGTTTCGTCTATATCATACCGCTCAATCAACTCCGCCATACAGTCCGCGGCGGATGTATCGGCGGACAAATCAAGCATTTTTTCGCTTTTCAGGTATTCGGTCTCGCCGGCTTTATCCGCCTTGAAGCGGTACGCGCCGCCCGGAGACAGCTCGATGGGCAGCCTGTCCACCCACTCCACATTGATCGATTCCAGCAGCTTCACGGCACGGAGCAGCGTTTCGTTGCGGCTCTCCGCTTCCCAGGAAAGCTTGCTGTAAATGATATTGTACACCGGGCGGTTTCCGGCCAGCACCTCGCCGTTGCGGTCCAGAATTTCACCGCGCGCGCCGGTCAGCTTGATAAAGCTGCTCGAAACGACCGCCTCTTCGGCATATGCTTCTCCTTCGGCAAGCTGCCACTGCCCAAGACGGAGGACATAGACGATGAAAATCACCAGAACCAGCGCGCCGCAGAACACATAGCGCCCCCATTTTTTCAGCAACTCAGCCGCCTCCCTTCGGTGCGTACATATCGGTCAGCTCATGCAAACCGGCTGAAAAACCGGCGGATCAGCGCCTGCAGGCCGTAGCAGACGGGAATCATGAGCAGCGTGTAAAAATAAATCGGCAGATAAGCGTTCAGCAGCGCGTAGGCGGCAAGGCTGTATCCCTGCGCAACGTACAGCACGAGCCAGTCCAGCACGACGGCCGCCGCACAGCTCCACAGGCCCATCAGCACGGCGGTGAAAAGATGAATCTGGATCCGCGTGCCGCACAGGCCGCTCAGGAAGAAGCAGAGCACCGCAAACACCAGCGCGTGATACCCCATCGGCGTGCCGCCGCCGAAATCAGCCAGCAGACCGGCAAAAATACCGAACGCCATGGCGGGCACGCATTCCTCCACCATGGCGACCGTCAGCGCGGCGGCCAGCACGAGCATCGGCTTTGCCCCCATGACAAACGGCAGCAGGCCCGGTGTCTCCTGCAGGACAAACAGCAGAAGAAGCTCCGCCGTGTACAGCAGATAGCGAATCCATTTTTTCCGGTCTGCCATGCGGCGCTCTCCTTTCCGTCCGTTTCAGGCCTTTATTCGTTGCCCTTCTGCGCCGTCGCGGCGGGATCCTCCGCTTCAAGCGACGCTTCGGGGAGATTGGTCTGCACATCGCCCTTGCCCTCAAAATCCGTGATGACAAAGACGTCCGAAACCGTTTTGATATCGACATACGGCGTGACAATCGCATAGAACGAGGCATCCGTATTGCTGCGCTCCACGCTGTCCACGCGGCCGATCAGCAGGTCGCTCGGGAACACGCCGCCCGCGCCGCTTGTTGTGATGATCGTGCCTGCCTGCACCTGTGTGTCGCGCGTCAGATACAGAAGCTTCACCTTGCCGCTGTTTGCGAACTGGATATCGCTCGCGATGACGCCGCTTTCTCCGCACTCCTTGGCTGAGGCGCCGATCTGCGTCTTTTCCGAAAGAATCGAGCGCACCCGGCTGGAGGTCGCGTAAACCTCATCAATCACACCGACAACGCCCATCTCCGTAATGACCGCGTCGCCCTCCGAAATGCCGGAAAGATAGCCGCGGTTGATCGTGAAATCAAAGAACACGTCGTTCGGATCACGCCCAACGACACTTGCCGCCGTGAGCTGAAGATCGGGCATGGCAGCCTTGACGGAGAGAATATTCTCATAGGAGGCATTTTCCTCCTTGACCTCATAGTAATCGACAAGCTGCTCGCGCAGCTTCCGGTTTTCCTCCGAAAGCTCCACATAGAGCTTTTTCAGATCCTCCTTCGACATGCCGTCCAGGTCGATGAATTCCTTTGCGCCCTCGGTCATGTTCGTGCCCGCCGTCAGAAGCGGCGCGGATACGATGCCGAACAGATTCGAGAAAACGGAGCTTCCGGCGCTCAGGCCGTAGATGACCGCGCCGATCAGCACGACAACCGCCACCATCAGGATTTTAAATCCTTTGCTTGTAAACTTTTCCATATGCCGCGCCTCCTTTCAGCCCGGTTGCCTTCCGCACGGCTCAGGCTTCCGCGCGGCGTGCGTTTGCGGGAATATACGCGCTGCCCTCCAGCGTTCTGCCCGCGCCTTCGGCCACGCAGTCCAACGGGCGCTCCGCAATGCGGACCGGCAGACCCGTCGCCTCATGAAGAAAACGGTCCAGCCCGCGGAGCATGGCTCCGCCGCCCGTCAGTGTGATGCCGCGGTCCAGCAAATCCGCCGCAAGCTCCGGCGGCGTCTGCTGAAGCACGCTGTGAATCGCCTCAAATACCGACTTGAGCGGCACCATCAGCGCTTCGCGCACGTCGTCCGCCGTTACGGTGATGTTGCGCGGCTGGCCGTCCGCCGCGCTGCGGCCGCGCACCTCCGTGGATATATTTTTCATCTTATCCAGCGGGTAAGCCGAGCCGATGCGGATCTTGATCTGCTCCGCCGTCCGCTCTCCGACCAGCACGCCGTACTTTCTACGGATATAAGCGGCGATGGCCTCGTCAAACTTATCGCCCGCCACGCGCACGGATTCCGAAACGATCGGATCGCCGCAGGAAATGACCGCTGCCTCGCTCGTGCCGCCGCCGATGTCCAGAACCATGCTCGCCACAGGCTCGCTCACGGGCAGACCGGCGCCCAGCGCCGCCGCCATCGGCTCCAGAATCAGCTCCACGCGGCCGGAACCGGCCTGCCGGGCCGCGTCCTCCACCGCTCTGCGCTCCACCTCCGTCACACCGGAAGGAATGCAGATGACAATATGTGGCCTGCTGAACGTCCCGGCCTTGACCGCCTTGCGCACAAAATACTTGAGCATGGCCGCCGTAATTTCAAAATCCGCGATGACGCCGTCCTTCAGCGGGCGCACCGCCGTGATGGATTCCGGCGTGCGGCCGAGCATTTCCTTGGCCTGCTTGCCCACCGCAAGCACCTCGTCGGTATGGACGTCCACCGCAACGACCGACGGTTCGCGCAGGACAATGCCCTGCCCGCGCACATAGACGAGCGTGTTCGCCGTGCCGAGGTCGATGCCGATATCCTTGACGGATGTGGAAAAAAGGGAAAACAGCGAGGAAAGCCCCGCGAGAAGATTCGATTGTACCGCGCTCATGCGCAACGCCTCCAAAACTCGGTTCCGGCTCCCGGAATATCCCGGCACCGGAATGGGATCTTACCCAACAGTATAGCAAAAAAACGGCGGTTTCTCAACCGAAAAGATGAACGGATTGTAACTTTTCCTGAAAATCCCAAGATGTGCGGCCACAGCGCCGCACTGCTCCATATCTTGGGAAACGGCTCATTTCCCGGTGCTGCCGAAGCCGCCCGCGCCGCGGTCGGTATCGGAGAGCGACGTCACCTCGAGAATCTCCGGCGCGAAATACGGCATGATAATCATCTGTGCGATGCGCTCGCCCGGCTGCACCGTATACGGCTCCGCGCTGAGGTTATGCAGCCCGACATGGATCTCGCCGCGGTAATCGCTGTCGATCACCCCGACGCCGTTTGTGACATGAATCCCCTTTTTGATGCCGAGGCCGCTGCGTGTGAAAATAAAGCCCGCCGTGCCCGCCGGGATTTCCGCCGCAAGGCCGCTCGGGAACACCGCCCGGGCGCCGGGCGCGATCGTCTGCGGCTCCGCAATGCACGCGCAAAGGTCATAGCCCGCGCTGCCGGCCGTCGCCTGTTTCGGCAGAACGGCATTTTCCCGCACGCGCATCAGCTTCAGTTTCATCTCATTTTTATATTCCATATTGCTTTTTCCTTTCGATTTTATATTCCCGGCAAATCCCGCTGTGCAAAACCGTTTCCACAAAGCTGTGGAAAACCTTTTTTGGCTCTGCTCTGCGGTTTTTTCGGTGTTTTTAATTCCGTACAGGAAAAGTTCTAAACACTTTCCACCGAGTTTTCCACAATCACAGAACGCCGCGTGTAAAAAGCCCGCGCGTATAGTCGGAATGCGGGTTTTCGTGTCGAATAAAGTCCCGGATGATTTCCCCTGTTTCCACAGAATTTTCCACGGAAAACCGCAATACGCCAAAATCCACCCCGTTCAGGGCGCGAAGCTTGTCCGATAAAGTCAAAGGGACACTGTTGAAAACCTCCGAAAAAACGGGCTTTCCAGAAAAACGCGTACAAAGCACGGTAAACTCGGTATTCCGGCGGTCGCGGATAGCGCCGGGACGTTTGCAGTTCAGGCATCCGCGCGGCGAATTCGCCAGCGGACAGTTGCGCGTCAGCATCAGCGGCTGCCGCCCGTAAACGAGTATGCCGCGCGGCATATCTCCGCCGAGCGCCGCGATTTCCTCGCCCGTCAGCTCAAACGAAAGCTCCGTATCCGTCAGGCCGAGCTTCTGAAAGCACGCGAGACTCTGCGTGTTGAAAACGTTGAGTGAAAATCCGCCGTGCATGGACACCCCCAGTTCCCGGCACAGTGCGGCCGCGCCGAGGTGGCCGCAGTAAAAAGGCGTAAAGCCCGCC
>JBJEOO010000091.1:0-3190 GCA_051880755.1 Hominenteromicrobium sp. | reverse complement strand
CGACGAAGCGTTCGACACCGCGGTGCGCGCTTTGCAGCATATTCTGAATTCTCTTTAAGGAAGGTTGAGATTGTAATGGAAAGAACCGTTAAGATCGGCATCATCGGCGTCGGCAACATGGGCTCTGCACACGCAAAGAGCATCCTTGCCGGCAATATCAAAGGCATGGAGCTGGCGGCTGTCTGCGATATCGCGGCGCCGAAGCGCCGCTGGGCGGAGGAAAACCTCCCCGGCGTGCCGTGCTTTGAGGACTACAAGGAAATGATTGACAGCGGCCTGTGCACGGCAATCCTTGTCGCCACCCCGCACTACCTGCATTCGCCCATCGCGATCTACGGCTTTGAAAAGGGCCTCGACGTGCTCTCCGAAAAGCCCGCCGGTGTTTACACCAAGCAGGTGGAGGAAATGAACGAGGCGGCGAAGCGCTCCGGCAAGGTGTTCGGTATCATGTACAACCAGCGCACGAACCCGAAGTTCCAGAAAATGCGTGAGATTGTGCAGAGCGGTGAGCTTGGCGAGCTGAAGCGCTGCGTCTGGATCATCACGAACTGGTACCGCACGCAGGCGTATTACGACAGCGGCACCTGGCGCGCCACATGGGCGGGCGAAGGCGGCGGCGTCCTGATCAACCAGTGCCCGCACAATCTCGACCTGTGGCAGTGGATTTTCGGTATGCCGAACAAGATCAGCGCGCACTGCAAGTACGGCCGCTGGCACAATATCGAGGTTGAGGACGAGGTGACCGCCTACGCCGAATACCCGAACGGTGCGACCGGCGTATTCATCACGACGACCGGCGAATGCCCGGGCACAAACCGCCTCGAGATCACCGGCGATAAGGGCAAGCTTGTCTGGGAGGACGGCAAGCTGACCCACTGGGCGCTCGAGACGCCGGAGCGCGAATTCTGCTTCACCTGCAAGGAAGGCTTCGCGCAGCCCAAAATGACGGTGACGGAGATTGAGACGGACAATATTGAGCTTGGCCACAACGGCATTCTGCAGAACTTCACAAACGCGATTCTCTACGGCGAGCCGCTGCTCGCGCCGGGTTATGAGGGCATCAACGGCCTGAACATCTCGAACGCGATCCATCTCTCCGACTGGACGGGCAAGCCGCAGGAGGTTCCGGTGGACAAGGAGCTGTTCCTCTCTCTGCTCAACGAGCGCCGCGCGACCTCCCATGTCAAGGAGGCTGCGGACGAGGGCAAGATCGCCGATCTCTCCGGCACCTACAACGACCGCTGGAAAGTGCGGTGACGTCCGTACGACGGACGGCGAGGTCACGGAGTCGTTCGCTTACACGAACTTCGCCGGTGTAGGAAATTCGTTTTGCAAACGCGGACGAGCGGCTCTCCCGAGCGGCGGCAACGTGACCGGCAGGCCGCACCGGTGCCTGCTCTCATGTCTGACACTTTCGGTTTATCTTTTCAAAATCTGAATATTTTGAAAGAAGCGGTGTGATTTCGGTCACACCGCTTCTTCTTGTTCATACCGGATCGATAACCGGTTCCAAATGATACACCTTTGTAAACTGCGCTTGCCGTTCCGGGGTCAGGTGGTGGCTGACCAAAATCAACGTCAGGTCGGGATTCTGCAGCAAACTCTGTTCCACGATGTCCGCGTTTTGCTGATCCAGCGCACTGGTACCTTCATCCACCAAAAGAATGGAATGTCTGTGAATCAGGGCGCGGGCAATCGCCACACGCTGCTTCTGCCCGCCGGAAAGATTGCTGCCGTTTTCCCCCACAGGCGTATCCAATCCAAGCGGCATCGAGGCCAGATCCCTGTCCAGCGCGCTGTCCCGGACCGCACGTTCCAGCCTTTTATCCGGAAAATTCATCCCCAGCGTGATATTCTCCCGGATCGTGGTGTTGAACAGAAAAACATCCTGCTCAATATAGCTCATCTGCTCCTGAAGCTGTTCGGAAGTAAACGCGCGGGCGTTTCGCCCGTCGAAGCGGATTGACCCGGTGTATTCCGGCAGCCAGCCCAGCAGCAGTTTCAGCAGGGTGGATTTTCCGCATCCGGAAGGCCCGGTCAGCGCGTATTTCCCGCCTTTTTCAAAGCGGAAGGACACATCCCTGAGAACGGCTTTCCCGCCGTACCGGAAGCTGACCCCTTCTACGGTAATAGCCTCCCGCACAGGTGCACAGCCCTGCCTGTTCTCCTTCGCTTCGCCTCCGGCCTGATGGGTAATTTGCTCAAAATACGGCTTGCCGGCCTGAATGGCCAGCCGATACTGACCCAGTGCAGCCAAGCCGTTGTAGACCGTGCTGCAGAGATTTCCGCAGCCGATGACGGCGGACTGCACAATGATTCCGGAAATGGACAGCACGCCGACTAAAATCAGTACGAGCATCTGGCAGACAACGCTGATCATGCCGATTCCCTCGCCGATGAAGGCCTGCACATAGGCCAGCTTATATCTGGGCTGCTCAAGCTGGTCGCTTGCCTCGCGGTTCTCCCGGATAAAGCGCTCCGTCCTTCCGAAAGACCGCAGCACATCCAGCCCCATCAGCAGATCCTTCAGCCGGTCTGTTGCCGCCGCCTGCTTCGCTGCGCAGGCTTCACTCAGCGCCTCCACCCTTTTGGAGAGCAGCTTCGGCGCTTGAATAATCAGAACGGCCGCAAGGGCCGAGACCGCGAGAAGCGACCAATGCATATAGGCCAATACGGCCACGCTGAACACAATCTGCGCAGCCGTGAGGACCATGCCGTAAAAAGAGTTCCAGCTCAGCTTTTCGATTTGACTCACATCATTGGTAAACCATGAAAGATATGCGCCGCTTTGCTTTTCATGGAATTCCCGATGATTCTTTTTCAGCACGGCCGCAGCCATATCGCCGCGCACCCGGTTATTCATGAAGCGGACTGCAAGGCTTATGGCCCAACTGCGCACGCCATCCAGCGCACAGATCACAATCCACGCCGCGGCATTGACCGTCATCCAGAAAAGAAACGCCTTCAGGTTCAGGTCAATGATCCCTTGAAATACCTCAATGAGCACGACATTCTGTGCCACACGCAGCCCTGCATAAACCGTTTGCAGAAGCACGATCAAAAGGTTCATCTTCCACTCTTTTTTCAGATAGAAAGTCATGTCAAGACCTCCTTTTTCACCGCTTCCCACAGCGCGGTCATTTGGGGAACAATCTCATCGGGAAAGATACTGCTCCCGAGCAGCTCCACC
>JBJEOO010000090.1:0-3191 GCA_051880755.1 Hominenteromicrobium sp. | reverse complement strand
GGCGGAGCTGCTCTTTGTCGGAAAGTCGACGCAGGCGGCGCTGCGCAAGTACGGCTTATACACGATCGGCGATGTCGCCCGGGCCGACCGCGGGCTGCTCAAAAAGCTGCTCGGCAAAAGCGGCGAGCAGCTCAGCCTGTACGCGAACGGCGAGGACCGGTCTCCTGTCATGCGTGTCAGCGAGCAAAGCGAGATCAAAAGCATCGGCAACAGCACAACCGCCATTCATGACCTGCGCGACGACGGCGAAATCCGCGCGGAGCTTTATATGCTCTGCGAAAGCGTGGCGCGCCGCCTGCGGGAAAAAGGCTTCTGCGGCTATAACGTGCAGCTTTCCGTGCGCAAGTATAACCTTGAGACATACCAGCGGCAGAAGATGCTGGATGTCGCTGCAGCGGATTCGGAAAGTCTTTTTCAGGCGGCATACGGCCTTTTCAAAGAGAACCACACCGGCGAATCCATCCGCAGCATCGGCGTTCGGGTCAGCGCGCTGGCGCCGATTGAGATGGCGCAGTGTTCGCTGTTCGGTGATGTGCAGCGCGCCCGGCGCAGGCAGAAGCTGGAAACGGCGGTTGATTTCCTGCGATGCAAATACGGGGACGATGTGATTGACCGCGGAATCAAGGTGATACACAGCGGCCTGTTTGAAACGGAGGATGTCCGCCGCCGTTCACAGATTGAAAACCCGTTCCGGGGCGTGGAGGTATAACGATGGACACCATGGAAAAGCTGCGGATCCTGACGGACGCCGCAAAATACGATGTGGCCTGCACCTCGAGCGGCGTGGACCGCGCGGGCGTAAAGGGGCAGCTCGGCTCGGCGGCTGCCTGCGGCATCTGCCACAGCTTTGCAAGCGACGGGCGGTGCATCTCTCTGCTGAAGGTGCTGATGAGCAACGCGTGCGCCTACGACTGTGCGTATTGCCTGAACCGCCGCTCGAACGAAACGGCCCGCGCGACGTTCCGCCCGCGCGAACTGGCGGACCTCACCATCAGCTTTTACCGCCGCAACTATATTGAGGGTCTGTTTCTCAGCTCCGCGGTTGTCGGCACGCCGGATTATACCTGCGAGCTGATGCTGCAGACGCTGCATATCCTGCGAAACGAATACCGGTTCGGCGGGTACATCCACGTCAAAGCGATTCCCGGCGCCGATGAGGCGCTGATCCGGGAGCTGGGCCTTCTCGCCGACCGCATGAGCGTCAACATCGAGCTGCCGTCGAACGACAGCCTGAAGCGCCTTGCGCCGCAGAAAACCAAAGAAAGCATTCTCGAGCCGATGACGCGCATCCGGGACGGCATCCGCGAAAACGCGCACGATCTTGTGAAATACAAAAGCGCGCCGCAGTTTGTGCCCGGCGGCCAGTCCACGCAGATGATTATCGGCGCGACGCCGGAAAGCGACCGGCGGATCCTGCAGCTGACGGAGGGGCTGTACAAAAAGTATTCGCTAAAACGAGTTTTCTACTCCGCGTATATTCCACTCGTCGAGGACCATAATCTGCCCGCACTGAACACCGCGCCGCCGCTTCTGCGGGAGCACCGGCTCTATCAGGCGGACTGGCTTCTGCGGTTTTACGGCTTTACAGCGGGCGAGATTCTCGATGACGCGCACCCGGATTTCAACCCCGTGCTCGACCCGAAATGCAATTGGGCGGTCAATCATCCGGAGGAATTTCCGGTGGAAATCAACCGGGCGCCGTATGAAAAGCTGCTGCGCGTGCCGGGCATCGGCGTGCTGAGCGCCAAACGCATCGTGCGTGCACGGCGGCAGACAAAGCTGGATTTTGAAGGCCTGAAAAAGCTTGGCGTCGTACTGAAGCGCGCGAGCTATTTCATCACCTGTCAGGGAAAATCGGCGAGCCGTATCCGGACGGATAATCCCGCCGTGCTGATGGGCATTCTGCGCGACCGCGGATTGCCGCAGGGCGGGTTTCAGCCTGAAATGCCCGAGCAGCTTTCGCTGTTTGCACCGACAAAGGAGGATAATGTGAAATGTCTGACCGGCCAGCTGTGATCTATTACTATGACGGCACATATGCGGGTTTTCTCTCGTGTGTGTTTGAGAGCTTTTCGGAGAAGGAGCAGCCCGCGGGCATTTTTTCGGCGGATGCGGCGGATCAGACCTGCCTGTTCGGTGCAAAGTATATTGAAACGGACCGGCAGAGAGCGGAGCGCGTGCGCGTGTCCATCCCGAAAAAAATGGGACTTGAGGCGGAGGATCTGCTCGAGCGCGCGTTTCTCACCTGCATGCCGGAGCGCGAACTGTGCATGCTCGAGTTTATGCGGCTCGGTTACCGCTTTGGGCGGCGGGTCTGTGCCATGCTGACCGATCCCACGGTGGACCGCATAACCAAAGCGGTGAAGTTTCTCGGGCGCGAGGCCCATCTTTTGCTCGGCTTTGTGCGCTTTTCCGAATGCGGGGATGTGCTGATCGCGCAGATTGAACCGAAGAATAATGTGCTGCCCGTCATTGCGCCGCATTTCATTTCGCGCTTTTCGGGCGAGAACTTCATGATTTTTGACCGCACGAATAAAATGGCGCTGCTGTATCGGGACGGCGAGCCGTCTTTCCTGCGCGCCGAAAAGATCGAGCTGCCGCCGGATTCGCCCGAGGAGCAGCGCTGCCGCGCGATGTGGCGCACCTTTTACGATACCATCGGCATCGAGGGCCGCCGCAACGAGCTTTGCCGCCGCACGCATATGCCCAAGCGCTACTGGAAGGATATGACCGAACTGCAGCATCTGGTATAATGCGAAAACAAACAGACGGCATCCCCGGCATGGGAGGGTTGCCGTCTGCTGGTTTTTCTGCTGTTCAGCGGTGCAGTCCGGTCAGCATTTCCACGGTGGCCGGGTCATAATGCGAGAAGAACAGGCTCTGCGCCTCATCCAGAGCCTGAATCGCGGCCATGTCCGCATCATCCAGTGCAAAGTCAAAGACGCTGATATTCTGAATCATGCGCTCTTTATGGGTGGATTTCGGAATAACCACCACGCCGCTCTGAATCAGGAAGCGGAGAGCGATCTGAGCGGCCGATTTGCCGTGCTTTTCGCCGATCTGCGTCAGCACCGGGTTGGAGAAGAAATCCTTGCGCCCTTCGGCGAACGGTCCCCAGGACTCATGCTGCACCCCGTATTTCACCATGTATTCGTGAGCGGTTTTCTGCTGCTGGAACACATGGGTTTCCA
>JBJEOO010000089.1:0-14099 GCA_051880755.1 Hominenteromicrobium sp. | reverse complement strand
ACAATACACCATCGCACCGGACACCTTCCTCGGCGGAAGCTGGCAGACTGCGCGCAAGGCGCTCGACGACGGGCTGATCGGCACGCCGGTTGCCATGACCTGCTGCTATTCCTCCGATTATCAGATGGACGGCGAGATGAGCGACGTCGACGCCGACCATTTCGCGTTTGTCCTGCATCCGGGCGGCGGCATCCCCTACGATTTCGGCGGCTACTATCTGCACAACATCATCAATCTGCTCGGTTCGGTCAAGCGCGTCGGCGGCTTCTGCAAGACGATGTACCCCGACCGCATTTACCGCAATCCGCGCCACCCGCTTTACAAGGAGCCGGTGCACATCGACACGCCGACCTCCATCGCCGGCGCGCTCGAATTTGAAAACGGCGTGCACGGCACGCTGCTGATCACCTCCGATTCCGCACCGCGCTTTATTTTCCAGATCATGGGCACACAGGGCATTCTGATTCTGAACGACCCGAACTTCTTCGGCGGCAGCGTGAAGGTTATCCGCATGGGCGGCGACCCGATCGAGCCTTGGATGAGCGATGCGCCCGGCACGTTTTTCACCCGGCAGACGGAGTTTACACTGCCGATCACGCACCCGTTCCGCGAGGATTCCCGCGGCGTCGGCGTGGCGGACATGGCGTACGCCATCCGCAACGGCCGCCGCGCCCGCGCATACATGGATCTCGGCTTCCATGCCTTTGAGGTCATCCACGGCATTTGGCGCAGCGGCGACACCGGCGAGATCGTCGAAATGACCTCCCACTGCGACCGTCCGCAGCCGATCCGCCCGCTCGGTCTTTCCGGCACGGCGGAGGAATTCATGCTGGACGACTGATGCTCCAACGCAAGCCACAAAAAAGCACTGCGCCCCTCCGCTTATCCTGCGAAGGGGCACAGTTTTTTGCAGCACGGACCGAAATACTTGTCCGTTGCAGAAATTGAGATGCGCAAAAAGAAATCTCCGGACAAAAATTGACTTGCATTTTCAGCCAACCTGTATTATAATAAGCAGGAATCGAATTGCGGGCGTAGTTCAATGGCAGAACGTCAGCTTCCCAAGCTGAACACGAGGGTTCGATTCCCTTCGCCCGCTCCAGAAAAGAATCCACATTTGTCTACGACAAGTGTGGATTCTTTTCAACGAAATAAATCCCTAACGGGATTTGTGAAATGCCCTCCGGGCGTGAAATATGGCTAACGCAATGTGAAATGCGCTGCGGCGCGTGAGAGGATTTATTTCATTTCACTTTCCGCACAGGCAGAAAATTTCACAATGCTCGCAGAGCATTATTTCATATCCAAAGGATATTTCACTATAACTCTACGAACGATTATGGTATAATTTATTTATGAAAGGCGGTGTTAATATGGCTGAATCTAAACTTAGAGACCTTTCAACAGACTTTGCTGTTAAGATCATCAAACTCTGTGAAACTATAAAAGGACATTATTCCCTTGTAAATCAACTGGAGCGTTCTGCCACTTCTATTGGTGCCAATATTCACGAAGCTAACTATGCTCACGGCAAGCCTGATTTTATTGCCAAATTACAAATCGCCTTGAAGGAATGCTATGAAACGGAATATTGGTTAGAACTATTTGTAAAATCTGATATTCCGAATCGAGAAACCGCTGTGATCTTTACAATCAATGCGGTACGATTCGCCGTATTTTGATCGCTTCCATCAACACCGCAAAGGAGAACGGGAAATGAAGAATTGGTCAAGAATTAAAGAGTCGTATGATGGCGGCTTTGCCGAAATGTATTTGGATTTATATAAATTCGAATATGGCTTTGTAATCAAAGGAATATCTTATCACTATAATGCAGGCGCAGAAAAATTGCTTTGTGAGATTTCAATTCCCACAGCGTTTAATACCACAAAAGGAATACTGAAATTTATTGCAGATAATCATTCAAAATATTCGTGGGCCAAATTCTCACCGGACGAACTCGAAGAAAACAAAGATCTGGTTGCTTTTATTAACGCAAACATTTAAAACTCACACTACTTTTGCTTACTTTTACCTCAATTCTGCTACGTTTAAATCCCCGAACCGGCCGTCAAAAGCCGATTCGGGGATTCCTTTTGCCGTGATTCTGTTGTTTACGCCTTCTGGATCCAATCTTTTGCGACCCAGCCGCCGGCCTTGAGACGGCCCCAGCCCTTGGCGGAGCCGGTTCCGGTGCGCTCCTCAATGATCGTATAGCGGAGCTTGTCTTTGATCTGCCCGGTGACGGGATAATTCGTGCCCGGGCCGGAGCGGATGTTCAGCACGTCGCAGGTGATGCGGAAAAGGTACGGCTCGAACGGCGTGTAGACGACCGTACCGCTGCTGTCAAAGACCTTGTAGCCGGTCTTGCACGCGGCTTTCGCGTTATCGAGCACCTCAAATGCACCGATCTGACTTTTGACGTCGTCCCATGTTTTGCGCACGCGGTAGAGCTGCTTTACAGCAGGTTCATCCGGCTCCGCGGCGGTGCCGGCGTTCAGGCATTTGTTCACCTCCGCCGCGATGTACGGGAACTTGCTTTCGAGGTACGGCCCCGGGCAGCCGGTCGCGGCAAACATGTTGTGCCGCGTCAGATTGCCGTCCTTATCCCCGGTGTAGTGCAGCGCGGCAATACCGTTGCGCCTGCAAATGTCGACGCAAAGCGCAATGAGCTTGTCCAGCGCCTTGTCGCTGACATGCCAGTCCGGCGCGCCGCCGTCGTTTGCCACCTCGATGGTCACGGCGCGCATGTCGTTGTCACGGTTGCTGCTCGCCCAAGAGCGGTTCTTTTCCTCCACATACATGCCGACGCGCCCGTCCGTGCCTACGCCGTAGTTGGCGCTGGCCTCGCGGGTGCCGCTGAATACATTGCCGCACGATTCCACGCTCAGGTTGCCCGCCATGTGGTGGATTGTGATCTTGTCAATCTTATGATCGCGCGGATTGCTGTACGGGGAGATTTTCGTGTAGTTAACAAAACTGCTGTTGCTCATGTCATTTCCTCCTTAGATTGTTTTCACATAGATGCCCGCAAGCGGGTTATAGACCGGATCCACATACTGTACGACTTCATTCACTTTCAGCTCAGCATGTTGACCTACGACACGGTGACGTATGACTGAATGAGTTCCATAAGATCATCCTTTCTTGTTCGCTTGTTGTTTTCAGCGCCAAATTTATTCAAACACAATGCTGAATCCGCTTGTGTCGGTATCGGCGGAAATCTCGGAGTTGCCGGAATTCTTGAAGTTTACGGTCATGTACGCATAAGTACCTGCTGCAAACTCCCGTGTTACACCGCCCTCAGATTGCCAGCCGGCATCAAACAGGCTGGCATATATCTCGGTATCAGCGTTATAAGAATAATACCGATCCCCCGGAATAAAGCCGGGACAGGTGACGATCACTTTAGTCGCACCTATCGGCACAGGGATGGGATAATAGACTGCGTCGCCAATCGTAAAGCCGACGTTATCAAGATTTTGTTCTGTTGTTACTGCCGCCATCCTGTTATTATAGGGTGCCAGATTCCAGTTTGTAGGTGTGCCATTGACCATATTGGAATATCCGATAAGGTATACAGGCTCAAAAGAAGCATCTCCGCCGGATCCAGTCACACCTGTCACCGTAAATGTTGCGGTCAAGCCCACATATGTCACAGTCAAGGTGTTTTCGCCTTCCGCAATGGTGCCGGACAGCGTGTACCCGGTCACGGTTTCTGTGCTTCCGTCATCATAGGCGGCAGTAACCACAATCCCGGTCAGCTCTGTTACAGCCGTTCCAACGGGCACATCACCTCCGGAATAGGCTGCGGAAATGCCGGTAAGGACCTTTTCGGTTTCTTCGTCACCGGAGCCGCCGGTTTCGTCGGCGGCAGGCGGAACGGTTGTGCCGTCAAAAACAATGAAGGTCGGAACGATTCTCCCGGTTGCGTTTTCATAGATTGTATTAACAGGCTTCTGTCCCAGCATAGTTTCCGTACTGCCTCCGCCGTCCAGATTGTAGGCAAATTTCAGTCCGTGCTTGATGCAAACGGCCTGTGCTTCCGCTATCGTCCAGCCGTCGCTGTTGTGATAGCCTCTGCCCTCGCAAGTGATCACGGCATAATCGCCGTTGCCCCATTGGCCGATAATCTGCCGCTGTGCGTTCTCGGTATAATGCGAAACGCTGTTCCATTCAGAGCTGTCAACGGCCGCATAGTCGACCACAATGGGCATAAAGCCGCAGACCGCAGAAACAACGCCCGCAGCCGCTAGTTCTTCCGCGTCCGCATCATAATCGGCATATCCCAGATTGCCGCTGCTGTCAATCGTTAACGGCTTGCACTGGCTGTGGACAGCGGACGGAGTGCTTTGTATGACCGTGCCGTTCTGGATGACGATGCCATCCGGTTTTTTCGTGCTTGTATTAAAAATCCCGCTGTTGACAGCCAGCAGCCAGCCTTCGCCCATCGTCATGTCATATGTGGACTTATCGCCCGCTTTGCTTCCGTTGGGCGCGTACACAAACGGAAACTGACAGCTGCCGTCCAGCTTCTGCTTATACACGCGAATGACGGTATAATATGCCCCGGTGGCTTCATCGTAAAGGTAGTCGATGTCGGTGTTGTCCATAAAGGTATCCAGCGCCGTTTTGCCGGATCCCCCGCTCGGTATCTCCACTTCCACCGCCGCAGAGCCGTCATAGCTGCCGGATGCAGCGCCGGTAAAGGTCAGGGCGTACGGGTTCGGAAGCTTCTCCGGCAGCTCGGCGGCCAGCTTTGACGCAAACTCTTCCTCTGTCCCGGTGAAGCCGCCCTCCTGCGCGTACTGATAAGCGGACTTGCCGTCTGTACCGTTTGCACCTGCGGGTCCGGGCGTCAGCTCGATACCGGCAATCGCGTCACCCACAGCCTTCGCGTCCGCCGCCTGACCGCTCTGCGTGAGCGTCGCGTCAATGGGCGTCGCCTGCACGGGATTCTCGTCGAGGTAGTCGTTCACGGCCTGCGTGATCTGCTCCGGGCTGACGGTGCTGCCGGCCGCTTCGGCACGTTCCGCCGCGGCTTCTGCGCGGTCGGCTTCGGCCGTGACCTCGGCCACAAACTGCGCGTACTGGTCGGGTGTGGGGTCGATGGTATTCTCGCCGTCGGTCGCGGCGCTGGCCTGCACCTTGTAATAGATCGGCGTGGAAATAATCCGGATGCTGCCGTCTGCGTCCGCTCCCTTGAACGCGAGCATACCGTAGCGCACGCGGTCGCGCGTCGGCAGGCGGGTCGCTTCGGGCGGGACGTCCACGGCGCCGTCTGAAACGGCCACGGTCGTGCTGCCGGAATTTGTGAACGTCGCGGTGATCGTCAGGCCGTCCCAAGCCGCGTCCGCCGTGACGTGCAGCTTCTCGATGCCGTAGCTCCCCGCCGTGCCGAGATCGAGCATGTTGTTCGGCTCGCCACAGTTCGCCGTGTAGCCGGTGAGGTTAATATTGTGATTCATTCCTGTTCTCGTCCTCCTTCAAAATGATCGTCCTGCTTTCCCGTGCGGAGAAAAGCAAAAAGAGGCTGCCTGTCTGCGGCAGCCTCCGGGGATGTAACCCCGTAATTCTGATTATAGTACATATGTTCGAATTTCGCAATAGACATCACCGGACATCTTTTTGCCCGGCGCCGTCTGTGCGCCGCTTTCCCGCCGCATCTTCCGGCTTTGCAAAAAGAAAAGAGACCCCGCCAAAAGGGTCTCTGTACTCTCTAGGAACAGATCATTCTGTTTGTATCCCGCGTATCTGTTTGCGCAAAACACTTTTCACCCGAACAGCGCCTGCTCAACCTGAGCACACAGGTAATGATACACCGGCAGATGATATTCCTGTATTCTGTACGTCTCCGTCTCCGGGACACGGATGGTCACATCGGACAAAGCCGAAAGCCTGCTCGTATGCTGTCCGGTCAGGGCAATTGTCCGGATACCCATACATTTCGCCGTTTCAACGGCGTAAACGACATTGCGGGAATTTCCGGATGTGGACAGCCCCATAACAAGGTCGTTTTCCCTCGCATAACCGTAAACCAACTGCGCATACGCCATATCCGGATCCACATCGTTGCCGAATGCCGACAGCACCGCGCATTGGCTTGGCAGAGAAATCGCCGGCAGCGCGCCCTGAAGGCCATTGCGCAGATAAGCCGGAAACCGCTCATCGTCTACCGGACGCTTGAGCAGGAACCCCTTCATCAGCTCTCCGACGATGTGTTCGCTGTCTGCGGCGCTGCCGCCGTTGCCGCAGACCAGCAGCTTTCCGCCCCGCCGGAAGGCGGAAAGCATCAGCGCCAGCGCCTGCTCAATATCTGCTCTGCAAACTTCCAAATCCGGATATTTTTCATACAGCATGTTGACTTTCTCCTTCCATCGCGGCCACCGCCAGCGCCGCGTAATCGCCGAGCTTTTCGCCCAGCTGCGCAGGCACTATGCTGCACACACCGCGTGCCGCAGGCAGACACTCCCGGTCAATGACCTGCTGCATGGCTTCCCGGAGCAGATGACCGCTCCTCCGGTAAATGCTGCCCAGAACGATCCGCTCCGGGTTCAGCACATCGATCAGAACAGCCAGCCCTCTGCCCAGCATCTCACCGCAGCGCCGGTAGACAGCCCGGGCATCCTCGCACCCGCGCTCCGCGCATTCCGCAATCGTTTTGGCGGTAATCCGTTCCAGCGCATCCGGACCGGAGCAGAATGACACGGCCTCACCCCGCTGGATGCTTTCCCGGGCAGCCATCTGCCCGAGCTGAGCGATCCCACTGCCGGAGCAGAAGCCTTCAAAGGATCCCGCTTTTCCGTATCCCACCGGCCCGTATTCCGCCATACGGACATGCCCGATTTCCCCCGCCATATCGCTGCTGCCCGCATACAGCCGGCCGTTCAGGATCAGCCCGGCGCCCATGCCGGTGCCGAAGGTCAGGAAAATCATGTTCCGGCAGCCCCTGCCCGCCCCGTATTTCCATTCGGCCACGGCGCAGGCATTGGCGTCGTTCTGAAGATAGGCCTTCACACCGTATCGGTTTTCCAGATATGATGTGATCTGCACATGGTCCCAGCCGGGAAGATTGGGCGGAGACAGAATGACGCCCTGCGCGGAATTCAGCGGGCCGCCGCAGCTGATGCCGATGCGGCCGGCGTGATCCGTCATCTCATCCGCCAGCGCGCACATCCGGTCCAGCATTTCATGGGGCGAAACCGAGAGATCCGTGGGTATAACGCGCTTATCCTGCAGCGCCAGCGTACCGCCGCGCTCCTCTCCGACACACACGGCACACTTGGTGCCGCCGATATCAAATCCGATCATCTTCCATGCCCTCAAACTCATCCATGCCGCACTTGCGCAGTGCGTTCAGATACTTTTTGTAATCGATATTCAGGATGTTGGTGAAATAATGGTTTTGGAAGCATCTGCCGTCCTTTTGCCATTCGATGCGGTAGAATTCCTGCTCTTCATCCGCAACCGGCAGGCTGCCGATCACCGCCGATGTATCCGCCGCCAGCACCGCATGGCCGGACAGCACGGTTTCATCCGCCCCATCGCCTTCGGCAACTCTGGTCACGCGGTATGTCACGGCGGCATCCTGCGGCAGATCGTTGACCCCCACCAGACGGATGCTCCCGGATTCCGGTTCGTCAAACATCAGGCAGACTGGCTCCTGTGAACGCCGGATATAGTGATACGCCAGCTTTTTCACGAAATAGTAATCCACCACCGCGTCCGACACCTGCGGCCAGCCGTCCAGCAGATTCCACCAGATGATGCCTGTCCGCCGCCATTTTCCGATGCGGAATTTCTCAATGAAATACTTTTTCGCCTCGGCCTGCGAAATCTGACTCTGACGGACAAAATCCGCCATTTCCGGCTCTGCTTTTCCAAACAGCGTGACCACCTGATTCCACGCAAGCCGGATCCGGTACGCATAAGGCGCATCCGGTGCCGCTTCCATGCTGGCCGCATGCGCCAGATACTCGTCCGTCGGCACACCGTCCGCCTTGAAAATCCGTTCCGGTTCCCGCAGAAAACGCTTCAGCGACTGCACCGAGGGAAAGCCGTGGTAACCGGTCTCGCTGGCAAAATGGCAGAACGTGCTGCGGTAAAACGCACCCTTGAAATAATCGCGCGGCCCCCAGAGATGATTTTCCGGCATGACGCCCTTTCCCTGATACGCCGTCTCGCTGACATACGGAGAGCTGGGCAGATACGGCGTGGCATAATCGTGCATCTCCACCGCATGCCGAAGCACCTCCCGGGTCAGCCGGTTCCGGTTCGGGTTCCGCCTGAAACCGTTCCACTCCATATAAGCCAGATCGCCTTCATTGTCTCCCGCCCACAACGCCAGAGCGGCATGGCCGCGCAGCCGTTTGATCTGATACACGGCCTCCGTTTCCAACAGACGCACGAACTGCTCATCCTCCGGATAAACGGCACAGCCCATGGCGAAATCCTGCCACACCAGAATGCCGTGTGCGTCGCAGAAATCAAAGAACGCATCCGATTCGTAAACATTTCCGCCCCAGCAGCGCACCATATTGCAGCCGACATCATCCAGCAGCGCAAGCGC
Organism: Hominenteromicrobium sp.; assembly: GCA_051880755.1. Classification (GTDB taxonomy): domain Bacteria; phylum Bacillota; class Clostridia; order Oscillospirales; family Acutalibacteraceae; genus Hominenteromicrobium. Next base: position 5,530 of record JBJEOO010000089.1, on the reverse strand, counting down.
CCTTTCCAGACGCCCCGAATCCTGCGCATGGAAAGCATCCAGCGGCACCCAGTTCGTGCCGAGGACAAAAATCCTTTTTCCGTTGATTTTGAAACAGAACGCACCGCTGTCCGCGCCGTCCGTGTCATCCGCCAGCTCCAGCTCCAGCGTCCGCACGCCCACGTTCAGACGATAGGTATCGCATACCGTTCCGCCGCGCAGCAGCGTTACCGTCGTGTCATACAGATCCGCACGTCCCGCATTTTTCGGCCACCAAAACCGGCAGTTTTCAATGGTAAAAAAGAACGCGTGCGTATTGTGCCAGAGCCGTTCCTCCCGTACAAAGCCGCTTTCGCCGCAGTGTCCCTCAATCCGTACGGAATACTCGGAGGCCAGGCTGCCGCTCAGGTCCGCGCTGAAAAAGAAACGCATCGAAGCGCTGCGCTTTTCCGGATCGACCGCATTGGTGACAAAATACACCTCGCTGATCCGGTCCGGCTTTCTTTCGCACAGGGTCACGTTCTTCCACAGGCCGGCGGAAACAATCCGCGGCATGATGTCCCAGCCGTACATATGCGCCGCCTTGCGCGCATACAGAGAGGCGTAACTGTACTTCTGCGCATTGCACGCGGCGGCCGGCACAAACCGGCGCGCTTCCAGCATGGCCGGCCGGATATGCACCACCACCTCGTTTTCCCCCGTGCGCAGGCCGTCCGCGACCTCCCACGGGAGGAACATATTATTCGCCGACTGAACAAGCTTTCCGTTGACATAAATATCCGCAAATGTGTCAATGCCTTCAAACCTCAGGTACTGTCTTTCGTTTTCCACCGAAAACGTGGTGTAATACCAGACGTGCGTGGCCTCATATTTCTGCGCTTCCCACGTCTGATCAGAAAAATACAGGTCCTTTTCCCTGCCGGATTTCATCAGATCCAATTCAAAATTTCCGGGCACAGACGCGGGGATGCAGGCAAAGCCCGCACTTTCCAGCGCTTCGATGGTGCGGAATTCCTGCCCCGCACACGCTTCATGCGGCGCATACGCCAGCTTCCAGTCCATATTGTTTTCCTCCCTGATTTATGTAAAGCTCGTCCGGATTTTATCGAGAATTTCTACATCGGCCGGGCAGAAATCATACTGCGGGATTTCATCCGGCGTGATCCAGCGCAGGTCGTTGTGCTCGAGCAGACGCGGGGTGCCCCCGGTCACCCGCGCGGAGAACAGTGTGAGGTGCACAAGCAGATCGGGATACGCATGGGTCACCTCCATGAATACGTCGCCGACCGCAACGGTAATGTCCAGTTCTTCACGGCATTCACGCACGAGCGCTTCCTGCTTTGTTTCGCCCGGTTCCACCTTGCCGCCGACGAACTCCCACAAAAGTCCGCGTGCTTTATGCGCCGGGCGCTGACAGATCATGAACCGCGCCCCGTCCCGGATCAGCGCCGCGACGACCTCCGTCTGCCCGCTCACTGCGCGGCCTCCCCGCTCAGCAGCGATTCCCAATCCAGCGTTGCCGAGCCGTCGTCCAGAATCACGCAGGGAATGCCGATCCCGCCGCCGGCCTTAACCGCGGCAAACAGCGGGCTTTCATCGCGCAGACGCAGAAATTCCTTCAGGGCGGACAGATCCTCCGTAATACTCAAAAATGTATAGGCCGTTCCGGCGCGGTCCAGCGCCTCGCGGCATTCGACACAGTCTTTGCAGAGCATAGAGCCGTAAATCTTCATTTTTCTCGCTTCCTTCTGGCTTTATTTTTTCTCATTCTAGCATATTTCGGTCTGCACCGCAATCATCCGGAAAATAAAGAAATGAAAATTTCATCTTGACAACCCGAAAACTTTGCGCTAGAATAGCTCACGAAAACGCAAAGACGTGGAATAGTAGATGCGAAGCCCTTTCAGAGAAGTGCCGGCCGCTGCGAGGCATCAAGTCCGTGTAGCATTGAACTCACCACCGAGCGGCCGTGCCGAAGGAAGAATTAGGCGCGGACGGGTGCTCCCGTTACAGAACGGGGATATGCTTGTATCCCGCAAAGCGCAGAGCCAAAGCTCTGAAATTCGGGTGGTACCGCGTGTTTACTGCACGTCCTGAAGGTCATGATCAGACCTTCAGGACGTTTTTTATTTTTTCCATAAGGAGCGTTTCCCATGTCCAACAACATCATTTTTCAGAACAAGCGTCTGAGCGCCGCCGACCGCCGGAGCTTCAGGCCGGCCGCACAGATCCGCACGGCTTTACGGCCGCTTCCGGAGCAGGAGGAGGCCGCGGCATGAAACACTTTTCTCAAATCACACTGATTGCCACCGTGTCCTTTGCCGGCGAGCTGCTGAATCATCTGCTTCCGCTGCCTGTGCCCGGCAGTATTTACGGCCTTGTTCTGATGCTGATCCTGCTGATGACGCATGTTATCCGTGTCGATCAGGTTAAAAAAACGGGCGATTGGCTCATCACGCTGATGCCCGTCATGTTCGTCGGCCCGACCGTCGGCCTGATGAGCAGCTATGATTCCTACAAGGACATTCTGATTCCGGTATTCGTCATTTCACTCGTCACGACCGTCATCACCATGGCGGCTTCCGGTCTGACCGCGCAGGGATTGATTCGCCTGCAGGAAAAAAAGGAGGACAAGCACCATGCTGAATGATCTCGCTTCCAATGTTTCTTTCTTCGGCATTTTTCTGACCGGCGTTATTTACATACTCGCCACCGCCCTGCAGAAGCGGTTCAAGTCCTCGATCCTGAACCCGCTGCTCGTCTCCTGCGTCATCATCATCGTCCTGCTGCTGGTCAGCGGCATTGACTACAACGTATATCTCTACGGCAAGCCGAAAGCGGACGGCACCTATGACGGCACCGGCGCCATTATGTTCCAGAATATGCTCACGCCGACCACGGTCTGTCTGGCTATCCCGCTTTACGAGAAGCTCAGCTACCTGAAAAAATATCCCCTTGCGATTTTCGGCGGCATTCTGGCCGGCGCGCTCGCCTGTCTCGGCAGCGTGCTCCTGCTGAGCATCCTGTTCAGCCTCAACCACACGCAGTATGTCACCTTGCTGCCGAAATCCATCACGACGGCCATCGGTATGGGCGTTTCGGAAGAGCTTGGCGGCATGGTTTCCGTTACAATCGCTTCGATCATCATCACCGGCATCTTCGGCAATGTCGCGGCAGGCGGCATCCTGAAGCTGTTCCGCATCAAGCATCCGGTTGCGATGGGACTGGCCTGCGGCACGGCGGCGCACGCGATGGGCACCGCACGCGCACGGGAATTCGGCGAGGTGCAGGAGGCGATGAGCGGCCTGTCCATCGCCGTCTGCGGCCTGATCACCGTTGTTCTGGCTTCGTTCTTCGCGATGATCCAATTCTGAATATGCAAAACAGGAACAGTTCACATGGAGCTGTTCCTGTTTTTTTATTCGGTCAGCTTTGTCCCCGGCGCCGAGAAGTTCCGCAAGGTAAAGCTGACATTGATTCTGAAATCAAACCGCACGGTGTTTTCCGAAAAGCGGAGTCTGTACACGGCCGTATACGGCGTTTCGATGTAGAACACGGTAAGCTCCATGTCCTCCTGCAGCACGGCGCGGCAGACATAGTCCTGCGCCTGCATCTGCAGATCCTTTAAAAACACGGTTCGGCCGCGTGTCTCGCCGTTCAGGCGGAACCGGAGCGTCTGCGTATAATCCTCCGCCCGCAGCTCGAGCACGCCGCCCTCTCCTTCCGGGCGAAGCGTCAGCGTATGGAGGTGCATCGGGTTTTCCGCCATACGGTAAACCCCGGCGGGATACGGCGGCGCATCCTCCAGAAAATACCGGTAGATCAGCCGGAGCAGCGATTCCGTTTCGGAGCCGGCGGACAAGGCCACAAAGGCAAGCGCTTTATCCGGACAGATCAGGCAAACCTGACCGAACGCGCCGTCCATACGGAAATACCCGTTCCTGCCGATGTGGAACTGAAAGCCGTAGCCGTCTCCGCCGTACTGTTTTTCGGGGTCGTGATCCTGTTTGCGGATCTGCACGGCCGCCGCCATATCGAGGTACCGCGCGGAAATCAGGCGCTTCCCGCCGTATACGCCGCGGTTCAGAAGCATCTGCGCAGTCTTCGCGAGCGACGCGGGATAAAGGCTCAGACCCATACCGCCCGCCGTTCGCCCTTCGGGTGCGCGTTCCCACTGCGCTTCAAAAATCCCCATCGGATGAAACAGATGCCGGTTCAGAAAATCCTCGAGCGACAGCCCCGAAACACGCTCCACCAGCGCCGAGAGCACATGCGAGCCGTGCGTACTGTACAGATAAAAGCTGCCGGGTTCGTGCGGGAAATCCTGATGCAGATACGCTTTCACCCAATCCGGTTCAGCGAACAGCGCATCGTATGTATTCTCCCCGATGCCGCCCGACATCGTGAGCAGATCGCGCACACGAATGCGCCGCGCAGGATGGCGGCGATCCTCCGGCATACAGTCCGGCAGGACGCTGCCGACAAAATCATCGAGTGCCAGCAGCCCCTGATCCCACGCGATGCCGACCGCAAGCGATGCAAAGGATTTTGTCATAGAAAAACACAGGCGCAGCGTATCCATGCGGTAGGGCGGCGCGGCATACTGCGCGGCAACGCCCGCCGGCGTAACGCAGAGGAAATGGGTCAGGTGCACGTCCGGCGCATCGCAGCACGCTGCGAGAAACGGCGAAAGCTCCATCTTACTTCCTCACCGATTCTTTAAAGACCATATTGGCGGTGCGATAGGACGCTTCGAGCGCGGGTTCGCCGAAATTCACCGGATACGGGTGCTCCTCCACCTCGTGCGCGAGTATCAGATCGCACAGCACGATCATATCCTCGAGCTTTTCATAGCTGTTCGGAATATAGGCGCCCTCCATCGGAAAGAGGCCGCCCTCCTGCCGGCGATGGCCGCCGAGGAACGCAAGCTCCGTGTAGCCTTCGCGCTGAAGCTTTTCCCGCAGGCGGAGCAGATACGTCTTGTATTCGCTGATCGGCAGCGCCATTGGAACCTGCATCCACAGGCCGAGCGCATCGCCGGTGAAAACACACTTGTGCGCGCGGTCGATGAATACGACGGAGCCGGGCGTATGGCCGCAGACCTCCGCCGCCTCGATCTCCACGCCGCCGAGGTCGATGATATCGCCGTCCTGAAGGTCGATGACATTCTCCGCCGCCGAGGTATTCTCCGGGAACGCGTCCTGCACGCGCGGCAGAAGCGGCAGATCCTTTTTGGACATATAGAAGCGGTCAAACAGATAGCTGTACCGGGCATGATCAAGATGCGCGTGTGTGACCGCCAGCTCTACCGGCAGCGTTGTGAGAGCTTCAACCACCGCGCGGAAATCCCCGCCGCCAAGACCGGTATCGATGAGCAGCGCTTTGTCTCTGCCTTCGACCAGATACATCGAATCGTTGTTGAAATCCTCGATGTAGAACACGCCCGGGCAGATCAGTTCGATCTCATATCGGTCGAGACGCGTCTTTGTGAACATCCACTCGAGCGCTTCCTTTGTATTGTAGGCAGGCGTCCAGGAAGCGTGCGGATGCG
>JBJEOO010000088.1:0-3237 GCA_051880755.1 Hominenteromicrobium sp. | reverse complement strand
ACGAGCATTCCATGATTGTAACCAATATTGACCGGGAAACGGAAACCATCACCGTAACGGAAGTGAATTCCGATTACGAAAACTGCCGGATCTCGTGGGGGCGGCAGATTACGCGCGCGGAGCTTTACAGCATGGAGAGCTGTCCGCTGTTCTTCACCCGGTACGGCGGTTCATACTGAAAAACAAAACAGGAGAGGGATCCGGAATCGACCGGGTTCCTCTCCTGTTTTCTGCAAAAAACACCCGCAGGAAAAACCTGCGGGTGCAAAAGTCAGCAATCCTTTTATTTCACCATGTTGGCAACTTCGCTTGCAAAGTCGTCGTTTCTCTTCTCAAGGCCTTCGCCCTTCTCGAAACGGACAAACTCCGCAACCTTCATGGTGCCGCCGGCCTTCTTGGCTTCCTCAGCGACATACTGCTCAACAGAGAGATCGCCGTTCTTGACGAAAGCCTGCTGCATGAGGCAGTTGTTCTCATAGAACTTGCCGATTCTGCCGGTGACCATCTTCTCAATGATGTTCTGCGGCTTCTTCGCGTTCTTCGGGTCGTTCTGGATCTGCGCCATGAGAATTTCCTTCTCCTTGTCAAGCGCCTCAGCCGGAACCGTCGTCTTATCCAGATAGGTCGGGTTCAGAGCTGCAATCTGCATGGCAACATCCTTGCCGCACTCGTTCAGAACCTCTGCCGGAACATTCTCGGATTCAAAGCGAACGAGAACGCCGATTCTGCCGCCGCCATGCACATAAGCGACACAGTCGCCCTCATAGCGGACGAAACGGCGGATCTTGATATTCTCGCCGATTGTGAGGATCTTATCCTTGAGCATCTCGTCGACGGTCATCTCGGAGCCGTGTGCCTTGCAGGCGAGAAGCGCCTCGACATCTGCCGGGTTCTCATAAAGCACCGTCTCGGCGCATGCCTTGACGAAATCGGTAAAGCTTGCATTCTTTGCGACGAAGTCTGTCTCTGCGTTGACTTCGATGACAACGCCGACCTTTCCGCACGGGCTGACCATCGCGTACGCGACGCCCTCGGCAGCGATTCTGCTCGCCTTCTTAACGGAAGCCGCAAGGCCCTTCTCACGAAGGATCTCGCTTGCTTTTTCCATATCGCCCTCAGCCTCTGCGAGCGCCTTCTTGCAATCCATCATGCCGCAGCCTGTCTTTGCGCGCAGCGCTGCTACGTCTTTCGCTGTGAAATTCATGTTAATCACCATTCCTTGCTGAATCAATCTTTATCGTCCAAAGGAATTATTCCTCGGTCTCAGCCGCTTCTTCCTCTTTTTCCTGAGCCGCTGCGCCCATCTGGCCCTCACGGCCCTCGATGATCGCGTTCGCCATGGCACCGGCAATCAGCTTGACAGCGCGGATTGCGTCGTCGTTGCCCGGGATGACATAATCGATCTCGTCCGGATCGCAGTTCGTATCGACGATTGCAACGATCGGAATACCGAGCTTCTTTGCTTCGGAAACCGCGATTCTCTCTTTTCTCGGGTCAACGATAAAGAGCGCGCCCGGGAACTCCTTCATATCCTTGATGCCGCCGAGATATTTCTCGAGCTTCTCAATCTCAAGCTCCAGCTTGCTGACTTCCTTCTTCGGGAGCAGCTCGAAGGTGCCGTCCTCCTGCATCTTGCGCAGCTGAGCCAGTCTCTGGATTCTGCGGCGGATGGTTGTGAAGTTGGTGAGCATGCCGCCGAGCCAGCGTGCGTTGACATAATAAGCACCGGCGCGGAGAGCCTCTTCCTTAACGGACTCCTGAGCCTGCTTCTTTGTGCCGACGAAGAGAACGTTCTTGCCGTCCATCGCGAGATCGCGGACAAAGTTGTACGCTTCCTCGAGCTTCTTAACGGTCTTCTGCAGGTCGATGATGTAGATGCCGTTTCTCTCCGTGAAGATGTACTGCGCCATCTTCGGGTTCCATCTTCTTGTCTGGTGGCCGAAATGAACACCGGCCTCAAGAAGCTGCTTCATAGATACTACTGCCATTTTTAAAAACCTCCTTGGTTTTTCCTCCGCCGGGCCTGTATTTTCGGGGAAAACCGCTTTTGCGGCACCACTCCGAGAACCTCGGCGTGCGTTTTTGCTTGCAGAACCTGCAAATCGCTGAAATATTATAGCACGGAGTTCCCGCTAAATCAAGCTTTTTTTATCCGTTTTCCCAGAAATTCGCGAGAAATCCGCGCTTGGCCGGACGCTTCTGCGGCGTGAAATCCACCAGAACGGCATCGTCCCCGATGGTGGCGATGTCACTCCAGGGAATCACGCAGTCATCCTCCCGCCCGAACAGCCCGAAAAAGCGCGGGCGGCCGTACACGACGATCGCCGCAAGCGAGGCGGACTGGGTATCGATTTCGATATCGCCCAGAAAGCCGATTCGGGAGCCGTCCCGCACGCTGATCACCTCACGGCTGCGCATATCTCCGATTCTCGTCAGCATATGTCAATCCCCCATTCACGGAATAAATATCCATATATATGAGGCGGCGGCGCGGAATATGCGCCGCGAAGGAAAAGCTTTCCATCCGCTTTCCGGAAGATTATGCCCGTATTTTCTGTCCATACTACCTCAGGGAAAGTATTCCCCGAAAGGAAAGTGGTCATTGATATGTACGCATATGCGCAAAGCAAGGTTGAAATCTGCGGCGTCAATACCGCAAAACTGCAGACGCTGAAAAACGATGAAATGCGCGAGCTGCTGGACCGCAGCCGCCGCGGAGACAAGGCGGCGCGGGACAAGCTGATCTACGGCAACCTGCGGCTGGTGCTCAGCGTGATCCAGCGCTTTACAAGCCGCGGCGAAAGCCCGGACGATCTCTTTCAGGTCGGCTGCATCGGGCTGATCAAGGCCATCGACAATTTCGACCCCAGCCATGAGGTGATGTTTTCCACCTATGGTGTGCCGATGATTTCCGGCGAGGTCAAACGCTTTCTGCGCGACAACAACGCCGTGCGCGTCAGCCGGTCCATGCGCGACACGGCATACCGCGCCATGCAGGTGAAGGAACAGATGACCAACGAAAAGGGCCGCGAGCCGAACATCACCGAAATTGCCGGGGCACTCGGCCTTCCACCCGAAGACGTCGTGATCGCGCTCGAGTCGATTGTGGAGCCGGTTTCGCTCTACGAGCCTGTTTTTTCCGACGGCGGCGACACCATCTATATTATGGACCAGATCAAGGGGAGTAGAGCTGCCGAAACGGATGATGTTTCGGTGGCTTTTTTAAAGAATTAAGAA
>JBJEOO010000087.1:0-3238 GCA_051880755.1 Hominenteromicrobium sp. | reverse complement strand
AAGCTGCCGGATAAGCGCCAGTACAACCGCATCTGCCAGCTTCTCTATGAGAACCGCGAGCTGCCCGAATATTTTCCCGAGGACGTCATCATGAAGAATCCTTCGCGCGATGTGATGAACAAGTTGGCCCGCGCGGTTTTGACGCTCTATTCGTATGACGATGATCCGGATGATCTCTCGCTGGAAAACAACATGCGCCAGAGTATTTCTCTGATTGCGCGGATGCCGGCGATCATGACGTACGCCTACCAGGTGAAGCGCCGTCATTTTGACAAGCAGACCATGTTTTTCCATCCGTTTGAGCCGCAGCACAAGACGGCGGAAGCCATTCTGAACGCGCTGCGCGAGGACCGCAGCTTTACGCGCGAGGAGGCGGAGCTGCTTGACCTGTGCATGGTGCTTCACGCGGAGCACGGCGGCGGCAACAACTCGACGTTTACCGCCCGCGTGCTGTCCTCCGCACATACGGATATTTATTCCACGATTGCCGCGTCAATCGGTTCACTGAAGGGCTTCCGCCACGGCGGCGCAAACCATAAGGTGCGCCAGATGATGGACGATATCATGCGGAACGTGCAGCACTGGGACAGCGAGGACGAAGTTGAAGCCTATCTGGAGCGCATCCTGCGCCGTGAGGTCGGCGACAAAAGCGGCCTGATTTACGGCGTCGGCCATGCAATCTACACGCTGTCCGACCCGCGTGCGGTCGAGCTGAAGAAGCAGGCGCGCGTTCTCGCCGGCAAGAAGGGATACGGCGATAAATTTGCGCTGTACGAGCGCATCGAAAAGCTCGCGCCCGCGGCGTTCAAAAAGGTGACCGGGAACAAAAAAGTTATATGTGCAAACGTCGATTTTTATTCCGGGCTTGTCTACGAGATGCTCGGCATTCCGGAGGATCTTTTCACGCCGATGTTTGCCGTGTCCCGCATTGCGGGCTGGTGCGCGCACCGCATTGAGGAGCTTACCACCGGCGGCCGCATCATCCGCCCCGCTTACCGCGCGCTCCCGACCAATCAGATCTATGTCCCGCTCGAAGATCGGCATTACTGAAAAAAGCTCCCGTACGGGAGCTTTTTTCAGTTTCAGCGGTGCGAGCGGATGCCAGGCCGGGGATCTCAGGACGCACGGAGAAAGTCCGGCAATCAAATTCACAATCGTTCGACGAAAATTCACAAACTGAGGGTTGCAATTCCACCCCATATTATAGTATAATGGCTTTTAATGACGGCTCGGGCGCTGAAAATTGCAAACCGGGCGCCGGCCGCCTCAGAATCTTTCAGAAAAGGAATGACAAACCCACCATGAAAATCAGCTTTTCAACACTGGCGTGTCCGGACTATTCATGGACGGACATCTACTCGATGGCTAAGGACCTGCATTTTGACGGCATCGAGGTACGCGGACTAGGCGACGATATTTTTGCCGTGAAGGCAAGACCCTTCACAGACAGCCAGCTTCCGCTAACAGTGAAAAAGCTAAAGGAACTTGGTCTGGAAATTCCGTGCCTTGCTTCCGGCTGCGGCCTGAAGCTGAAGGAAAACCACAATCAGAATATCGTAGAAATCACCCAGTATATTGTGCTCGCGCAGAAGCTGGGCACGCCGTATATCCGCGTGCTGGCCGATCTGCTGCCCGAAGCGGAGGGCGAGGTGGACGACAGCTATGTGGCTGATGTGCTGCATGTGCTGGGCGTCATCGCCGAAGGCTTCGGCGTCACGCTGCTGGTGGAGACAAACGGCGTTTATGCCGATACCAAGCGGCTCAGAAAGCTGCTGGATACGGTCAACTGCAAGGGCGTTGCCGCGCTGTGGGATATGCACCACCCGTACCGCTATATGGGCGAATCCCCGGAAGAGACGGTCGCGAATCTCGGCGATTACATCCGCCACGTTCATGTCAAGGACAGCCGCGTTGTGGACGGTCAGCTCGAGTACCGCATGATGGGCGACGGCGATCTGCCGCTGCACCAGATGTTTGACGCGCTGCTCGGCATCGGCTATGACGGGTATGTTTCGCTCGAATGGATCAAGCGCTGGTCCAGCGAGCTTTCCGACGCCGGCGTTGTGTTCCCGCGCTTTGCAAACTATATGCGCGATTACCTCGACGAGCGCGCTGCCGAAGCGCCGCTGCAGAAGAACCGCGCGGGCACCGGCGAATATATCTGGCCGAAGGAGACGCTGATCGATTTCACCTTCCCGGATGTTCTCGACAAGATGGTCGAGAAGTTCCCGGATCAGCCCTGCTTCCGCTATACGGAGCTGGACTATACCCGTACATATAAGGAGTTCCGCGACGACGTCGATACCTTCGCGCGCTCGCTGATCGCGATGGGCGTCAAGAAGGGCGACCATGTGGCGATCTGGGCCACGAACGTGCCGCAGTGGTACATCACGTTCTGGGCCACAACGAAAATCGGCGCGGTGCTGGTTACCGTCAACACGGCTTACAAAATCCATGAGGCGGAGTATCTGCTCCGCCAGTCCGATACACACACGCTCGTTATGGTCGACGGCTACAAGGACAGCGACTACGTTGCCATCATCAAGGAGCTTTGCCCTGAGCTGGAGACATGCGAGCCGGGCCGGCTGCGCTCGAAGCGTCTGCCCGTTCTGCGCAACATCATCACGACGGAGAGCCGGCAGAAGGGCTGCTATTCGTGGGAGGAGGCCATCGCGCTGAGCGATACCGTGCCGCAGAGCGAGGTTGAAGCGCGCCGTTCCCGCATCGATAAGAACGACGTCTGCAACATGCAGTATACCTCCGGCACGACGGGCTTCCCGAAGGGCGTTATGCTCACGCATTACAATGTGGTCAACAACGGCAAAGCCATCGGCGACTGCATGGATCTTTCCACGGCGGACCGCATGATGATTCAGGTGCCGATGTTCCACTGCTTCGGCATGGTACTCGCGATGACCGCGGCCATGACGCACGGCACGACGATGTCTCCGATCACGGCATTCTCGCCGCGCAAGGGTCTGCACTGCATCAATCAGGAAAAGATCACGGCGTTCCACGGCGTGCCGACCATGTTCATCGCGATGCTCGAGCATCCTGATTTTGACAAAACCGATTTCTCCCACATGCGCACCGGCATCATGGCCGGTTCTCCGTGCCCGGTCAAGGTCATGGAGGACGTCGTCCAGAAGATGCACATGAGCGAGATTGTCATCACCTACGGCCAGACCGAGGCGTCCCCGGCCTGCACGATGAGCAAGCCGACCGATTCCATCGAGAC
>JBJEOO010000086.1:0-3240 GCA_051880755.1 Hominenteromicrobium sp. | reverse complement strand
TAGCATAACCCGGCCACGGAATCAATGACGGGAATGTTAAATCATTGGATAAGACCCTGAGGAAGGAACGCTATGAAAATTAAGCCGACAATCGGTGGCACAGGCCGAAAGGGAATCCCCGTACGGCTGCGGATTCCCTCGCTCCATGCCATTGGGCGCGATTATGGTCGCCCGTGAGCGTCTGTGCCGGGATGAGGCTTTTCCCGCCGGTTTGTATCTGCGGAACGCGGACGGCACACAGTGGCTGCGCGGTTATGTATGCGAGGACGGCTATCTTTGGCAGCATCGGATGTTTTCGCCTTCGCGGTATGTGAAAAGGAATGATACGCAGGCGCTACGCCTGCATACCATTCCCGCTGAGTTCCGCGACAAGCTGCCGCATTTCGTTTTTGGAGCGGACGCTGTGCGCACGCTCCAGCACCGCCCTTTTTTCCGCTTCCGTCATGGATTCAAACTGTTTCATGGCCGGCTCGTTCTGCGCCAGCGCCATACCGAAGCCAAGCGGCAGTTCCAGCTTCTCCATCGCCATCACCTCATCCGCAGTCTGCCCATCCTGAGATGAATTATGCAAAAAACCGGCCCCGCCAAACGGCCGGAAACCGGTTTTTCTGGAGCTGATGGTCAGAATCGAACTGACAACCTGTTCATTACGAGTGAACTGCTCTGCCATTGAGCCACATCAGCATATGAAGTTTCGCAACGTCATTCATTATACATAAAACCCACTCGGAAGTCAAGAGCTGTTTTCATTTTTCTTTCTTTTTTCTGCAAAATTTTTCTGCAAAATATTTTCCGGAGCTTTTCCGCCCGTGAATCCGCGCTTGTACGGCGGCTGAAACTGTGCTATACTTATTTTTACGAATCGGATCCCGAAGCTTTTGGAAAGGAGCGTCTTATCCATGGGATATGCGATGAATCTCGGAGCGTGGAGCTCGGTTTTCGCCGTGCCCGGCGCGCTCGTTGACCGATATATCAAAACGGCAGACGGCGACCAGCTGAAGGTTGTGCTCTGGCTGCTCAGAAACGGCGGAAGAACCTATTCCGCCGAAGAAATCGCCGAAGCCGTCGGCATCCGTCCGCAGAACGCGGAGGACGCCATACAGTTCTGGGTGCAGAACGGCCTGCTCTGCCGGCAGGACGACGCACTCTCCACAACACTTCTGCCGGCGGCACAGGGCGCTGAGCCGTCCCAGCCGCAGAGCGCGGCGCCGGCACGCACCCCCGCCGCGCCGCGCCGGATGCTGCGTCCGGACGGCGTATACATCTCGGAGCGGGTGGAGGCTTCGCCGGCGATCCGGCGCCTTGTGGAGGAAGCGGAGGCCATGCTGGGCAAGACGCTTTCCCCCGCGCTCTCCGGCACGCTGATTCAGGCGCACGAGGACTACGGCCTGCCCTGTGAGGTGATCCTGATGCTCGTCGCCTACGCGAATAAGATCGGACGTGCGAACACCAGTTATATTGAATCGACCGTGCGCAACTGGGCGGATTCCAACATCCTGAGCATCGAGGCCGCCGAAGAAAAGCTCCGCGAGCTTGACGAAACCGCCGCCGCATGGAAGCGCTGCGAGCGTGCGTTCGGGATGACTTCCCGCCGCGCGCCGAGCAAAAACGAAGGCCAGTACGCACACAAATGGGTCTGCGAGTGGAATATGCCCGACGAGCTGCTGAACGAGGCCTATAACCGTTGTGTGGACAACACCGGCAAGGTCAACATGAAATACATCAACGCGATCATCGAATCGTGGCACGGCGCAGGAATCCGGACGCTCAAGGAAGCGACGGACGAAAGAATCGCCGCCGAGGCGCGCCGCGAAGCCAAGCGCGGCCCCTCCTATGACCTCGATGAATATGAGAAATATGACATTTTCGGTACCGGGAAATAAGCGGGGAGGAAATCAGACATGGGATATTCCAGACAGGTCTATCTGCAGGCCGAAAACGAACTGAACCAGCGGCGGATCGACGCCCAGCGGAAAGCCCAGCTTGCGCTTGACCGCTTCTACGCCGTATGCCCGCAGGCCGAGGAGGTGCGCCGCCGTATTGCGGCCACTGCCAGTCAGGCGGCAAAAGCGGTTCTGCGCGGCACCGATGTGCGCGCGTCCCTGGAAACACTGAAATCGGAAAATCTCGCTTTGCAGCACCGCTTTTCGGAGCTGCTCACTGCGCATGGCTTCAGCCGCACCGATATTGAGCCGCAGTATGTCTGCAGGCAATGCGAAGACACCGGATATCTGGACGGCCGCATGTGTGCCTGCCACCGCGCGCTGCTGCGCCGGATTGCCTATGAAAATCTGAACCGCGTTTCTCCCCTCACGCTTTCGACCTTTGAGGATTTTTCCCTCGACTACTACTCCGACGAGCGCGTGAACGGCGGACGCTCGGACCGCGAACAGATGCGTTATATTTACGAATACTGCAAGCGCTACGCAGACACTTTTTCCAAAAACTCCGGCAATCTGTTTTTCACCGGCGCAACGGGGCTGGGCAAAACACACCTTTCGCTTGCCATCGCTTCCGCCGCCATCGACAAGGGCTTCGGCGTGGTATACGGTACGGCGCAGAATTTTGCCGTCTCGCTGGAGCGGGAACGCTTCGGCCGCGCGGAGGGTGACAGCGACACACTTGAGCTGCTCAACGAATGTGATCTGCTGATTATTGACGATCTCGGCATGGAGATTTCCTCTTCCTATATCACGGCAATGATTTACAATGTGATTGACACGCGGATTATGCTGAAAAAGCCAACCATCATCAGCACCAATCTTTCCATGCAGGAGCTGGAAAAGCGCTATAATGAGCGCTTTGTTTCCCGGGTGCTCGGCTTTTATGACCGCATGCCGTTCCGCGGCAAGGATATCCGTGCCAAACGCAAATTCGGCTCCCGCCCCGAGGGCGGACGCTGACGGAGGCATCCCATGAAAAAATGGCTTCTGATCCTCCTGACGCTTGCCGTCCTGCTCCCCGTTTTTGCCGGCTGCGCACAGCAGTCTCCGGAATCCGCAGAGCTTCTGCCCACGGCGGCGCCCGAGCCGGAACCGGGGAACTCCGATTTTCTCCCGGAGCCGGAAGTCTCCGCGGAAGCGGCGCCCGAGCCTTATTCGTTTCATACGGACCGCTACGCTGTCTCTGCCGATGCCGCAGCTTATCTCGGCGACGCGCGCACCGATTACGAAGCGCTGATTGATGCGGTCTGCGCCGGGGAAGCATCGGTCGTTACAGCCGACCGGGCCAGCGCTGAAA
>JBJEOO010000085.1:0-3240 GCA_051880755.1 Hominenteromicrobium sp. | reverse complement strand
CATCGAGCACGGATACGTCGAGATCGCCGTAAATCATCAGCGCAAGCGTGCGGGGAATCGGCGTGGCACTCATAACGAGCGTGTGCGGAAAGCCGCCCTTCTTTGCGAGCGCCGTACGCTGCCGCACGCCGAAGCGGTGCTGTTCATCCGTGATGACAAGCGCGAGACGGTCAAATTCCACGCCCTCGCTGATGAGCGCGTGTGTGCCGACAGCCAGCCGGATCTCACCGCTTTTCAGCCCTTCAAGCGCCTCTCTGCGCGCCTTTTGGCGCATGCTGCCGGTGATCAGAGCGGTGCGGATGCCGCAGGGCGAAAGCAGCGCGGAAAGCGATTCATAGTGCTGCGCGGCGAGGATTTCGGTCGGTGCCATCAGCGCCGCCTGCAGGCCGTTCTGAATCACCGTGTAGCAGAGCGCGGCCGCCACGGCTGTTTTGCCGCTGCCGACGTCGCCCTGAATCAGCCGGTTCATCGGATGTGCGCCCTGCATGTCGCGGACGGCGTCCGCCACGGCGCGCCGCTGCGCACCGGTCATGGTGAACGGCAGCAGTGCGCAGAAATCCGCGGTGCAGTCCCGTTCGATCGGATACGGGTTTTCCCGCGCGCCCGCCCGGCGGATTTCCAGCATGCCGAGCTGCAGCACAAGCAGCTCCTCAAAAACAAGCCTGCGCCGTGCTGTGGAAAGCGCCTCGGGTGAGTTCGGAAAATGAATCGTTTTGAGCGCGTATTCGAGCCTGCACAGCGCATATTCCATGCGCAGGTCGTCCGGCAGCGGGTCATTGACCGTTTCGGGCAGCAACCTGAGCGCCTCTTTCATCGCGCCCGCAATGATGCGCGAGGTCAGTCCTTCGGTCTGCGGATAAACGGGAACCATGTCCTGCATGCGGCTTTCGGGAACAAATTCCGGAGAAGCCATTTCGCGCCGTGTGAACGTGCCCGTAACCTTGCCCCTGAACGCGTAAACTGAGCCTTCCTCAAGCAGATTCATGACAAAACGGTTGTTGAAAAAAGTGAGCTGCAGGTCATCCTCGCCGTCGGTGATCGTCGTTTTGTAAAGGGTCATGCCGCCGCGGATGCGCTGCTCGGTGGGCCGGCGCAGAACCGTACCCTTCACGATATTCACTTCATTCAGAAGCGTATTGCGGATCGGCACCGCGTCACGCCAATCCTCATAGGCGCGCGGATAAAGCCGCAGAAGGTCGCCGACGGTCGGCGCGCCGAGTTTCCTGAAAAGCTCGGCACGCTTCGGCCCGACGCCCTTGAGCGCGCCGATGTCCGTTTCAAACAAAGAGGGCATAAGTGATCTCCTGTTCTGAAAGAAAAAGGGCAGGGCCTGTGCGCCCTGCCCGGAATTTCTGGGATTATTCGACGGAAAGGATGAAGTAATAAACGGGCTGGCCACCGTTCACAAGGCTGATCTCCACATCGTCGTCCGCTTTGTTGCGGATCAGACGGAGGGCTTCATTGGCGTCCTCTTCGGAAACCCCTTCGCCGTAGATCAGCGTGATGAAGGAGGTATGCTTGCTCATCAGCGCCTTAGCGACCTTATAGGCTGCGCGGACCGGCGTATCGCCCACGAATTCGAGCTTGCCGTTTGTCAGGCCCATCGTGTCGCCTTCCTTGATTTTGAAGCCGCCGAATTCGGAATCGCGCGCCGCAAAGGTGACGGTACCGGTGGAAACACCCTCCGCAGCCATCATCATGGCGTCGGCATTCGCTTCGGCGTCGCTGTCCGGATCAAATGCGAGCATGGCTGAAAGGCCCTGCGGAATGGTTCTGGTCGGAATCACCGTGATTTTGCGGTCGGTAACGAGCGGAATGGCCTGCTCAGCCGCCATAATGATGTTCTTATTGTTCGGAAGCACGAAAACATGCTTGGCGGGTGTGGCGAGCACGGCTGCGACAATGTCCGCCGTGCTGGGGTTCATCGTCTGGCCGCCGCTGACGACCTGCAGGCAGCCCAGATCATTGAAGAGCGCTTTGAGGCCGTCGCCTGCCGCAACGGAAACAAAACCGATTTCTTCCGTCGGCTCCGCGATTTCCGGCTCGGATTTTTCCTCCGCGGCCGCAGTGCGGCTTTCTTCAAACGCAGCGCGGTTCGCTTCGTTCTGCTCAGCGGCCTTCCGGTGCTGTTCTTTCATATTTTCAACCTTGACGGACAGCAGCGCGCCGAATGTAAGCGCCTTGGTCAGCGCATCGCCGGGCTGCTCCGTATGGACATGAACCTTGATGATCTCCTCGTCATCCACAACGACTACGCAGTCGCCGATCGTTTCGAGGAAGAGCCGCAGCTCGTTGGGGTCGGTGTCAATTTCCGGGTCGCGCCCGACAATAAACTCCGTGCAGTAGGTGAAATTGATCTCGCTGTCAAATTCCGCCGCAACGCTTGCGAAGAACTCTGCGGTTTCCGCCGCTTTTTCCTCCGCCGTCATTTCGGTCTGCACGATCTCGCCGTGCTTGAAAACACGCATCATGCCGTCGAAGATCATGCACAGGCCCTGTCCGCCCGCGTCCACAACACCGGCTTTTTTGAGCACCGGCAGCAGGTCGGGCGTAGTGGAGAGCGCTTCGGCCGCACCGAGGCAGATCGCGTCCCAGACGTAGATGGGGTCATTGTCGATTTCCGCCGCGGCTGCGCCCTTTTCCGCCGCAACGCGCGCGACGGTCAGAATCGTGCCCTCGGTCGGCTTCATGACCGCCTTGTATGCTGCTTCCACGCCGATTGCCAGCGCCTTGGCAAGCTGAACGCCGTCCGCTTCCTCCGTATCCTCCAGGCCCTTGGAGAAGCCCCGGAACAGCAGGGAAAGAATGACGCCGGAATTGCCCCTTGCGCCGCGCAGCATTGCGGAGGCCGCCGTCTTTGCAACCTTGGCCGTCGTTTCCCCGTCGCCGAGCGCCGCCATGGCGTCGCTGCCTGCACCGATGGTCATGGACATGTTCGTGCCCGTGTCACCGTCCGGAACGGGGAAGATGTTCAGATCGTCCACATATTTCCTGTTTTTCAATATACTGTTCGCGCCCGAGATCACGGCGTCGCGAAGCTGCTTTCCAGTAATCACAGCATACACATCCTGTCTGTAAAATTCAGGAGATGATGAAACGCATCCCCAAGCGAGTATTCATAAAAGAAGTATAACACAAGGCTTTGCAAATTACAAGTAAAGACCTGCGCCGTACGCGAAATTTCGTGTAGGAGTACAATACATCTTGGACAATTGAAGAAAAAGGTATGAGGAATAGGGT
>JBJEOO010000084.1:0-3245 GCA_051880755.1 Hominenteromicrobium sp. | reverse complement strand
GTTTTTGACCGCTACGCGCCGGAAACGGCAGCAAGTGGTGACTCAAGATCGAGCAGACAGCGAAAGCATTTAAAAAGGCACACCTGGCAACAACAAAGGAGAACAATGGCTTCTTCGCACGTCTTTTCTGGTCAAGCGTAGGACCGAAACGCGAGCTGGCACGAGAGGCAGCTGCAGAGAATTACAACAAATACAGCAGCAAATACGGCCTCAAAGAGGCAGACCGCTCGCTTGATGCGGACGATATAGAGCAACTCGCTAAAAACGCCGCGGATTTTGAGAAGGCCATGGCGATTGCTCTTGAGTACAGAAAAGTTCTGAGGATGCTGGAGGACTGCGAGCCACTTGAGAGTATTGATAATAAGCTGGCCAATAATAAAGCTGCTTCAGCAGGTATAGCGTTTAAGCTTTGGGATAAGTGGCTTACGTCACAAGCGGTGGAATTTACCTCTGCAGATCGTTCGGAAATGTCTAATTATGTAGCGGCTATGAAGCTTTCGCGCGATGTTGACCTTTCGGACAATCCAAACCTGAAAAGGCAGTTTGCCGATATGACCAAGAAAATGACCAGATACCTTCAGTGCTGGGCAGTTACTTCTCTTTCGGCAAAGAGTCGTGTTCCCTTTACTGCGGGAGCTTTTGACTATGTGATTATTGATGAAGCAAGTCAGTGTGATATCGCATCAATAATTCCTCTGCTGTATAGAGCAAAGCGTGCGGTCATCATTGGTGACCCCAAGCAGCTCAGCCATATTGCGCAGCTTTCAAAACAACAGGATTTGGCGCTGATTCAAAAATACAATGTTCCGCCAGCATGGTCTTATTCGCAAATGTCTCTGTATGGACTGGCGGCGGGCAAAGTTGCAAATGAAGATATTGTTCAGCTCAGGGATCATTTCCGCAGTTGCGCTGAAATTATTGAATTCTCTAATGAAGAGTTCTATGACGGCAGCCTGCGTACAGCTACCAAATATAATGGCCTGAAGGCGCCCAAAGGTGAAAAATCCGGTATTCGATGGATCGATATAAAGGGTGAGACCAAGAGGCCCAGTTCTGGAAGTGCATACAACCAGGAAGAAGCAAAGGCTGTTGTTTCAGAACTTAAGAGACTTATTTCCATGGGCTATACCGGAAGTATTGGCGTAACAACACCTTTCCGTAAACAGGCCGATGAAATCAAGAGCATTCTTGAAAAGTATGAGCCGAGCCTATACGAAGAACTTTTGAAAAAGCACGAGTTCATCGCTGACACTGTTCATAAATTCCAGGGCGATGAGCGAGATCTTATGATTTTTTCTACTGTTGTTACGAGAACTGCGCCGTCCTCAACGCTTGGCTTCCTTTCAAGTACCGGAAATCTGTTTAACGTTGCAATAACACGCGCCCGGGCAATTCTGGTCGTTGTTGGCGACTACAGTTATTGCGGAAGATGTGAAGTCTCGTACTTGAAAAGTTTTTCAGAATACTGCGGCAAATTAAATCTTACCAGGAACGACAGAGCAGAGCCTACCATTGACAATCTGGGTAGAGAGTATCCTTGGGTCAACAATCCGAAGCAGGTGTCAGATTGGGAGAAAGTGCTGTATTCTGCACTGTATGATGCAGGAATTAAGACTATTCCACAGTATTCAGCGGATAAATATAAGTTGGATCTGGCTATCATCCTGAAGAATGGTCGCAAGCTCGATATCGAGGTCGATGGTGAATTGTATCATAGACATTGGAATGGCGAAATATGTTACAAGGATCAACTGCGTAATCAGCGCATGTTTGAACTTGGTTGGGATGTAAAGAGATTTTGGGTGTATCAGATTCGGGATGATATGCCATGGTGCATCAACCAAATTAAAGACTGGATGAAAGCGGCAAAATGATATATGTGCATATTGTGTTGGTAGAAGGCAGCAGTAAACCAGTAAAATTTGAGCTACGCAGGAGAACGTGTTTTTCACGCGTGCACGCACTCGCGCGCGTATACGCGTAATAACACGGACGCCTATCGCTGCAGAACCTTATTTCTCTGGAGATATGGCTGGACAAACACAAGCCCAGCCTGAAAGTCATTTCCCCGGAGATTCAAGCAAGACCAGACGCGGGGAACGGCTTCGATGATCGAGCGATGGGCATGTTTGGTCCATACGAAGAGATGATAGTTTATCGCCCCGGGGCCACGATTTCAGATAAGGCCGCGATGTTGCAGCGAACGCGGGAACATTTGGAGGCTGGCACTCCTGTAATATGTGATGCGGCCTTTTCAAATTGCAGCAATTACTGGTCTATGGAGACTGCTCAGCAGGCGGCCGAATTCTGTTGTTTGCCAATGATAAAGGCATTTGTGCACGCACAAAAATATGAATCGCTTAAGGAAGTCAAACAGCTTGTACCTATGTATGAAATAAGTCGCCATTTCGGGGAAATCGAAAAAACCATTCAAAAATGTGCTGATGGACCACCGCGCAAAGTACGGAGAAAACCTAATCGATCAAAGTAATATGGTTCCAGTTTATGGTTATGACCTAATTGATAAACAATGGTTTGATAAATACATAGCCTCTACGCACCGTTTGCGGCAAATACATCAGCAAAAAGCCCTGTAACCTTCCGGTTACAGGGCTTTTGTTTTGCCAAAAGCGGGGCAGCTTCCCATGAGACCGCACCCTCTCGGCTCCGTAATGCTTCTCTTTTGCCGCGCATTTACGGGATCATTTCCGTTTTTACGAAAGCCGCGGCACGATGACGCCTCTCGGCTCCGCCGCCGTGAGCGCAAACGTGTCTGTTTCAAGAAAACGCACATCCGCCGCGGCAAAAAGCGCGGTAAAAGCGTCGAGCGTGCCGATCTCATCAAAGCCGAAGCTCTTTCCCCGATAGTGCATCGGCACGATACAGCGCGGCGCGATCCTCTCCGCAATGGTGAAGGCTTCCGGCGCATCCACCGTATAGTACCCGCCGATGGGCAGAAGCAGAGCGTCGCACCCGTGCAGTGCGACAAGGGTGCTCTCTTCCGGCATGCAGCCGGTGTCGCCCATGTGGGCAACGCGCAGCGTACCGAAGCGGAACTGCCGGATCGTGTTCATCCCGCGGCGCGCGCCGCCGTGGTGGTCGTGCGGCACGGCAAATTCCTGCACGGAAAAATCGGGCGGCGCTTTCTCCCGGGTCTGCTTCACGCACGCCGCGGCGCTGTGGTCGCCGTGGCCGTGCGAGCAGTATACGGCGCCGGCGCTCAGACAAAGCGGCGCAAGGCCGGG
>JBJEOO010000083.1:0-3249 GCA_051880755.1 Hominenteromicrobium sp. | reverse complement strand
ATCTGAGCAACGGCGTCAGCGGCCTGCCGGCAGGCGCGATCTGCAACCCGGGTCTCGATGCGATTGACGCCGCGGTGCATCCTGCGGAAGAAGGCAGTGCGTACTATTATTTCTGCCACGACAGCGAGGGTAATCCGTATTATGCCGCCACGATGGAAGAGCATACGATGAATCTTGCCGAAGCGGGTTTGATCTGATCCGAAAGCGAAAATTCAGTTTTCCTATGTTATTTGTGCCTTTTCAACCGTCTTTGGAGACTGGAAAGGCACAAATGCGGTAAGAAAGGATCGAGTATGGAGCTAAACAGACAATACAGGCCGGAGCTTCTGGCGCCGGTCGGCGATATGGAACGGCTGGGTTCCGCACTGGATTACGGTGCGGATGCCGTATACCTTGCCGGCAAATCCTTCGGCATGCGTTCCGCCCCGTCCAATTTTTCAAACGACGAGCTGCGTCTGGCCGTGGAGCGTGCGCATGCGCGCGGTGTGAAGGTTTATGTGACCTGCAATATTCTGCCGCACAACCATGAGCTTTCCGGACTGCCGGATTTTCTCATGTTCTGCGAGGAGATCGGGGTCGATGCGTTCATCATGACGGATCTCGGCGTACTGGTAATGGCCAAACGCTATGCGCCGAAGGTTGCCGTACATATTTCTACACAGGCCGGCGTGGTAAATTACGAGACCGCCAACGCGTTTTACAATATGGGCGCGGAACGGGTGGTGCTGGCGCGTGAGCTTTCCTTCCCGGAAATCGCGGAAATCCGCGCAAAAACACCAAAAGCATTGGAGATCGAAGCGTTTGTTCACGGCGCCATGTGTGTTTCTTTTTCCGGGCGCTGCCTGCTTTCCAACTATCTGACCGGCCGCGATGCCAACCACGGCGACTGTGCGCAGCCCTGCCGCTGGGATTACTATCTGGTGGAGAGGACGCGTCCGGAGCAGATCTTCACGATTCAGCAGGATCAGAAATCCACCTTTGTTTTCAATTCAAAGGATATGTGCATGATTGAGCATATTCCGGAGCTTCTGAGCTGCGGCGTTTCAAGCCTGAAGATTGAAGGGCGGGCGAAATCCGCCTATTATGTCGCATGCGTCACGAACGCATACAGACATGCAATCGACGCGGTACTGGCCGGACAGCCGCTTCCGCTCTGGGTTATCGGCGAGACGGATAAAATCAGCCATCGCGTTTACAGCACCGGCTTTTACGGCGGCGGGGAACCGGGGCAGACAACGGAATCCGGCGGCTATATCCGGCATTGGGACGTTGCGGCGGTCTGCACGGGTGAAGAAAACGGCTGTGTCCGTCTGGCACAGCGAAACCGGTTTTTCCGTGGAGAGACCGTCAGCGTTCTTGAACCGGATACGGAACCGTATGAACTGGTGCTGGAGGAAATCTTTGACGAAACGATGACGCCGATTGAATCCGCTCCGCATGCGACAATGACCGTGTACCTGAAAACCGACAGAAAAATCAAACCGGGCGCGTATCTGCGCGTCAGAAGATCCTGAATAACGCCTCCATGCGCGGGCCATACTCCGCATGGAGGTGTTTTTATGTCCACACGGCGAATCATTGCCGCTTACTGCTTCGTAATGTTTTTCCTTCAGATTGCACTGCTTGGCACGGCTTCCGCGTCCCTGGGCGGAAGCGCATACACGGAAGCGGTCGGGCGGCAGAGCATGTATACGCTGCAGGCCGCCTCGGCGCGCGGCACCATCTATGACCGGAATATGAAGCCGCTGACAAATGCATCCGAGAAATACATTGCGGCGGTGATTCCCGGCGTTGAAACCCTCTCCCGTTTGAATGCCGTCACAACAGACGACCAGCGGGAGGAGCTGCGCACCGCACTGGAAAACGGAAAGCCTTTTTTAACGGAGGTGACAAGCCCCGTGAATACCGAAGGAATCGCGACCTTTACCGTGTTTGAGCGGTACGAAGAGAATCAGCCCGCGGCGAATCTCATCGGTTATCTTGAAAGCGGAGAGACCGGCGCGGACGGAGTCGAGAAAAGCTTTGACCGGATCCTGTCGGAAAACGAAGGGGAGATTCGCGTCACCTTTACAATCGATGCGCTTGGCAACGCCATTTCCGGGGAATCCATGCAGGTGGAGAATACGTACCGGATTGCTGACGGCGGCATTGTGCTGACGCTGGACCGGGAAATCCAGACGGCGCTTGAGGATGCATGCGGATCCATTCAGAAGGGCGCGGCCGTTATTTTGGACTGCGATACCGGCGAGCTTCTGGCTTCGGCAAGCTTTCCGGCCGTTGACCCGAACCATCTGGACAGATGTCTGGAGGATCCGGATGCCCCCTTTGTGAACCGCGTACTCTGCGCTTATGCACCCGGCTCGGTGTTCAAGCTTTTTGTTGCCGCCGCGGCGCTCGAGGAGGGCGTGGATTATCAGGAGACGTACTCGTGCAGCGGAAGCATCGAAGTGGACGGCATGGAATTTGCGTGCTATGACGAAACAGCCCACGGAGAAGTCAATATGCATACGGCTTTGCGAAAATCCTGCAACGGGTATTTTGTAAATCTGCTGAATAAAATCGAACCGGAGTGTGTCCTGCGCCTGACCCGATCGCTGGGCTTTGCGCACACCGTTGAGCTTGCGGACGGGCTTCAGAGCGATGCAGGAACACTGCCGACGGCCCAAACACTGGAAAATGCCCGGGCACGCGCGAATTTTTCCTTTGGGCAGGGCGAAACTACCGTCAGTCCGCTGCAGCTTGCCGCAGCGGTGAACGCGATTGCGGCGGGCGGCGTCTATACACAGCCCAAGGTCTTTCTCGGCACGGCGGATACCAATCTGGAAGTTACGGAAGCGGAAAAGAACGAGGCCTGCAAGGTGATGGAGCCGACAACAGCGAACCGGCTCCGCACCTATATGGAGAGTACCGCGCGCTTTGGCACCGCACGGTACGGCGCTCCGGAAAACTGTACGAGCGGCATCAAAACGGGAACGGCCCAAACCGGGGTGTACGCGGAAAACGGAGAAGAAATCTTGAATTACTGGTATGCCGGCTATATCTGCGGTGATGACGGCGAGCCCACTTTTACCATTGTAATTCTGGAGGAAACGGCCGGGGAAAGCCATGTCGCGGATGCATTTCGCAGAATCGGAGAAACACTTGTCGATTTTATTTGACAAGCTGTGAAAAAAGCATTATAATAAGTTGTAATCATAAAATCAGGTGCAGAGCAGATGCATGTGCACGTCCCGGACGGAGAAGGGGCTC
>JBJEOO010000082.1:0-3257 GCA_051880755.1 Hominenteromicrobium sp. | reverse complement strand
GTTCTTTTTGGCGCAGTTTGCGGGAATCGTTCCGTATACATAACCGTGCTCATCCATATGCGCATCCGCAATGCCGATGGCCAGCATATCCTCCACAAGCCGCTGGGCCAGAATCTTCTGCTTTGCGGTGGAGGGCATAGTGCCGGAGGTTTCGTCCGACTGCGTATCGTAGCGGACGTAATCGAGAAATCTGTCTTTGACGGACATATAAATCATCTCCTGATGCTTTCGTTTGTCTCTATTTTACTACAATGCCCCGTTGATTGCAAGAAGAAGTCCCGCATCGAAGACTGTACGATGCGGGACTTGAAAGGGCAGGAAAGCGAAGCATCAAAGCTCGGACCAATATCTTTTCAGATTGGCAAGGCCGATGCGCAGCGCGTCAAAAACAGGCTCCATGCCTTCAAATTCGATGGAGATGCAGTCGTCATAGCCGGCTTTCTTGAGCTGGAAAAGACACTGCTTGACCGGCACGTTGCCGTGACCGACGATTGTGCCGCGCAGGAAATTGCCGCCGCGCGTACGGAATGCGCCTTCACCCGGATCGGCCGCGTCAAAGGGCTTTACAATGAAATCCTTCGCGTGTACATAAATCGCATACGGCGCAACACGCGCAAAAGCGGCAGCCGGATTCTCGTCGGCGCACAGGAAGTTGCCCATATCGCAGAGCAGGCCGAAATTCTTGTGGTTGACCGCTGCGTACAGCTTCTCCACGCGCTCGGAATCCTGCGCATAGAAGCCGTGGTTTTCGATCATCGTGCGAATGCCGAACTGCTCGGCGTACTCGGTGACGGCGCGGATGCCTTTTGCAAGACGCGGAATCAGCGTATCAAATGGGCAGTATTTGCCGGAATCAACCGGATAGCCCACGGTTGCGTCGTGGCGCATGCGCTTGACGCCGAGAATACGGCCGATGTCAACGAACTGCTTGACGCGCTCGATTTCTTTCTCGAGATCGCCGTCGCATCCGCTGATGAAATCGGCGCCGATCGTCAGGCTGGAGATTTCCAGGCCGACGCGCTCCGCTTCCCTGCGGATTTTTTCCGCATAAGCCGGGCGTTCCGCCTCGGGCAGAGGCAGAAAATCGACAAAATCGACGAATTCAACTGCGTCAAAGCCAAGCTCTTTTGTTTTTGCAATGACCTCGAAAGGCGTGATTTCACCCGCACGGATCATCTTGTAATAGCTGTACGAGCTGACGGAATACTTCATTTCTGTTATCCTCCCAAAATATCAGGTAGTCGGTTAGTCGCCGAAGGAAATGCCGATCTCTTTCGCCGCCATGACCTCTTCGCAGTCCACCGGAACGGTCTTGAGCTTGCCGGCGACCTCACTGAGCGGAACCGGAACGATCTTGCCGTTGACAAGGCCGACCATATAGCCGTATTTCTTTTCACGGATCAGCTTGGCTGCCGCTGCGCCGAAGCGTGTGGAAAGCACACGGTCATAAGCGCACGGGCTGCCGCCTCTCTGGAAATGACCCGGCACACAGACGCGAATCTCGTTGTCCACGCGCGTGGAAAGCTCATCGGCAATGCGGTAAACAATCGAAGGGTGCTTCATGTCGGCGCGCGCCTTCTTGAAGTCCTTCTTCTTCATGGCCGCCTCCTCCTTGGAGATGGCGCCTTCCGCGACGGCAAGGATCGAGAACTTCTTTCCCTTGGCAATTCTATTATTCAACGTTTTGGCAACTTTGTCAATATCATACGGGATTTCCGGAATCAGAATGACGTCCGCGCCGCCGGCGATACCGGCATACAGCGGCAGCCAGCCGACCTTATGGCCCATAATCTCCACGCAGAAGATGCGCCCGTGTGAGGTTGCAGTGGTGTGGATGCAGTCGATAACCTCCGTCGCGATCTCTACGGAGCTGTGGAAGCCGAAGGTCATGTCCGTTCCCCAGACGTCGTTATCAATGGTTTTCGGAAGAGAAACGACATTCAGGCCCTCTTCGCGCAGGAGGTTCGCCGTCTTCTGCGTGCCGTTGCCGCCGAGAATCACAAGGCAGTCCAGGCCGATCTTCTTGTAGGTGTCCTTCATGTTCTTGACCTTATCGACGCTTGTTTCGTCAATGACGCGCATCAGCTTGAACGGCTGGCGCGAGGTGCCGAGGATGGTGCCGCCGAGCGTCAGAATGCCGGAAAAGTCCTCCGGCTTCATCAACTTGTACTCGCCGAAAATCAGGCCCTTGTAGCCGTCCTTAATGCCGTAGATTTCAACATCGTCGCCGAATTCCTCATAAAGTGATTTCGCAACGCCGCGAATCGAGGCGTTCAGGCCTTGGCAGTCGCCGCCGCTTGTCAAAATACCGATTTTTTTCATTTTCCTCAACCTTTCTAAGTATATTATTCGTCTGCCGAATGGATCGGAATCAGAATACTGTCTTTTTCAATCGCCTGCAGTGCTTTCAGGCGCTCCTGCGCTTCCCGGTAGAAGGTGAGCTGAGAGCTGATCTTCTGCTTGCCGCGCGGATCAACGTGCTCGTAGCTGGTGTCACTCTGCATGTACCGCGCGTTGGTTGTGTCGCTGAGCATGGTATCGAGAATCGCAAAGGCGCGCTCCTTCAGCCGTTCGTCCTCAATCGGGAACACAAGCTCCACGCGTCGGTCAAGGTTGCGCGGCATCCAGTCTGCGCTGCCCATGTAAATGCGCGGGCTGCCGCCGTTTTCAAAACGGAAAATGCGGCTGTGCTCGAGCAGCTGTCCGACGATGCTCATCACCGTGATGTTTTCACTGACGCCTTCAATGCCCGGAATCAGGCAGCAGATGCCGCGCACGATCAGCCGGATGCGCACACCCGCCTGCGAAGCCTCATACAGAAGCTCGATCAGCTCGGGATCAACAAGCGAATTGACCTTGACCGTAATGCCGCTGGGCAGCCCCTTGCGGGCGTTTTCGGTTTCGCGCTTGACCATGTATACAAAGAAACTGCGCATGCCGTGCGGCGCAACGATGAAATGCTTGTATTCGGGCGGACGCGAATAGCCCGTGATGACGTTGAACAGGGAGGAAGCGTCCGAGCCGAACTGTTCGTTGCAGGTGAACAGACCGAGATCCGTGTAAATCTTGGCGGTGGAATCGTTGTAGTTGCCGGTGCCCAGATGCAGGTAGCGGCGGATGCCGTCCTCCTCGCGGCGGACAACCAGCGCGATCTTGCAGTGTGTTTTGAGTCCGGTCAGACCGTAAATGACATGGCAGCCGGCCTTTTCCAGTTTTCTTGCCCAGTTGATATTGTTTTCCTCATCGAAGCGGGCCTT
>JBJEOO010000081.1:0-3265 GCA_051880755.1 Hominenteromicrobium sp. | reverse complement strand
TCTTCGTTTGTCGGGATGATATAGACGGCAACCTTGCTGTCATCCGTGGAAATCTTCTTCTCCTGACCGCGTACGCCCGCATTGGCTTCCTTATCAAACTTGATGCCGAGATATTCCATATTGCGGCAGATGCGCTCGCGGAGCGTATCCTGATTCTCACCGAGACCGGCCGTAAAGACGATTGCATCCACGCCGTTCAGCGCAGCGGCATAGGCGCCGATAAACTTCTGAATCTGGTAAACAAGCATCTCATGTGCGAGATGTGCGCGCTCGTTGCCCTCGTCCTCCGCCTTGCAGATATCGCGGTCATCGCTGGAGATGCCGGAAATACCGAGCAAGCCGGACTTCTTATTGAACAGGTCGGAAAGCTCCGTCGGAGACAGGTGCTCCTGCTCGGCGATAAAGGTGACGACAGACGGATCGAGCGTGCCGGTACGGGTACCCATCATGAAGCCGTCCAGCGGCGTAAGACCCATGCTGGTATCGATAACCTTGCCGTCCTTGATCGCGGTGATCGAGGAGCCGTTGCCGATATGGCAGGTGATAACCTTCAGATCCTTGAGATCCTTGCCCATAATCTCCGCAAGACGGTGGCTGACATAGCGGTGGGAGGTACCGTGGAAGCCATAGCGGCGGACCTTATACTTCTCATAATACTCATACGGGACGGCATACATGTACGCCTTCGGCGGCATGGTGGAGTGGAAAGCCGTATCAAAAACGACAACCTCCGGTACATCCTTGCCGAAAACGCTCATGCAGGCGCGAATGCCCTGAACATGTGCGCTGTTATGCAGCGGTGCAAGCGGAATCAGGCTCTCGATGCCCTCGATGACCTGCTCGTCGACCAGAACGGATTCGCTGAACAGCGAGCCGCCCTGAACGATGCGGTGGCCGATTGCGGCAACCTCGCCGAGATCCTTGATCACGCCGACCTCGCTGTCGAGAAGCGCATTCTTGACCTGCTCGAAGGCTTCCGTATGGTTCTTCATGCAAATCTCAATCTTCTTCTCTCTGCCGTCCGACGTCTTGTGGCCGAAAATGCCCATTTCAAGGCCGATCTTCTCGCAGTTTCCCTTGGCAAGCATCTGCTCGTTGTCCATATCAATCAGCTGATACTTGAGCGAGGAGCTGCCGGCATTGATGACCAGAATTTTCATTTCGTCTTCCCCCTGTAAATGTTTGATACATCGTGCAAAATGCAAAAAATAAACGCGTAAGATTTCCGAAACGCGGCTTGTCAGATAATCTGCAATGCTGTATTATATAATAGTACAAATCCGGGTGAATTTCAAGGAGTTTCGCGCAAAATGGTTGCAAAAAATAGGATTTCAGGCATAATTTGTGAATTCAACCCCCTGCACAACGGCCATGCGGCCCTGCTGCGGCAGGTGCGCCGGGACGCGGACGGCGGCGTTGTCTGCATCATGAGCGGCAGCTTTGTTCAGCGCGGGGAAGCCACCGTGCTGGACAAATGGTCCCGCACGCGTCTGGCGCTCGAAAACGGCGCGGATCTGATCCTTGAGCTGCCGCTGCCGTGGGCGATGTCGGGCGCGGAGCGGTTTGCGCTCGGCGGCGTTTCTCTTCTGAACGCGCTCGGCGGTGCCGACCGCCTTGTTTTCGGCAGCGAGTGCGGGGACGCGGCGCCGCTGCTGCGGATTGCCGAATACCTGCTCAGCCCGCAGTTTTCCGCAGACATCCGCCCGTATCTTGCAGCCGGGCTGCCGTTTGCCGCGGCGCGCGGCAAGGCGATTGAAAAAGCGCTCGGTCCGGATTACGCAGCGCTCAACGAACAGCCGAACAACATTCTCGGCATCGAATACTGCAAGGCGCTTCTGCGGCTCGGCTCCGGAATCATACCGTATGCCGTTCCCCGCGTGGCGGTCGGCCACGATGCGCCGGACGCCTCCGGCCGTTTTGCCTCGGCAAGTCTCATCCGGCAGCTCAGCTTTGAAAACAAGCCCATTGCTCCCTTTGTCCCTGAATCCACCGCTGCGCGCATTGAAGCCCTGCGCGCGGAAAAGCAGTATCCGGCCGATATCCGTCATCTGGAGCGCGCGGTGCTGGCGCTGCTCGCCATCGCCCCGCCGGAGCGTCTGCGAACCGTTCCGGACGTCTCGGAGGGCATCGAAAACCGCATTCATACGGCGGCCGGTTCCGCGGCATCGCTGGAAGCGCTGTATGACGCGGTCAAAACCAAACGGTACAGCCATGCGCGCATCCGGCGCATTGTGCTCAGCGCCTTTCTGGGGCTTACGAACGACCTGCCCGCCACGCCGCCGTATCTCCGCGTGCTCGGTATGAACGAACGCGGCACAGAGATTCTCCGCACCGCGAAGCCCGCTCTGCCCTACGTCACGCGCCCCGCCGACGTAAAAAAGCTTCCCGCCGACGCGCAGCGCGTCTTTGAACTGGAAGCGCGCGCCGACGACCTGTACAGTCTCTGCACCGAACAGCGCCGCCCCGCCGGACTGGACTACACGGAAAAGCTCATCCGCTTATAAAAGCACACGATTTCCCGAATCGCGGCTTTTCTGCATATAAAAATGGCCGGACAAGACGCTTGCCCGACCATTTTTGTTTGTCTTTTTACTTTGTGACTTCGACTGTCCAGCCGAGGGTATCCTCAACCTTGCCGGTCTGGATGCCGGTGACGGTGTCGTACAGCTTCTGGCTGACTTCGCCGATGCCGCCGTCCGCGATCTGCATGACCTCATTCTCAAAGCGGAGATGGCCGACCGGCGAAATGACTGCCGCCGTGCCGCTGCCCCAGCACTCCTCGAGTGCGCCGGTGCGCGCCGCTTCAACAAGCTCATCGACGGAGATTCTTCTCTCCTCAACCGGGAGGCCCCACATCTTGCACAGATCGATGCAGGAGGCGCGGGTGACGCCCGGCAGAATGCTGCCGTTGAGCATCGGGGTGACGACCGTGCCGTTGATCTTGAAGAAGATGTTCATGGCGCCGACTTCCTCGATGTACTTGCGCTCAACGCCGTCGAGCCAGAGCACCTGAGAATAGCCTTCGTCATGTGCCTTCATCTGTGCCGCAAGGCTTGCGACATAGTTGCCGCCCGTCTTGGCCTCGCCGATACCGCCGCGAACCGCGCGGACATAGTCGTCCTCAATCCAGATCTTCACCGGATCCAGACCGCTTGCATAGTAAGCGCCGACCGGAGAAAGGATGATGATGAACTTGTATGTATCCGACGGACGGACGCCGAGGAACGGGTCTGTCGCGATGACGAACGGACGGATATAGAGCGAG
>JBJEOO010000080.1:0-3283 GCA_051880755.1 Hominenteromicrobium sp. | reverse complement strand
GATCTCGACCGACTATGGGCGGACGGCGAGAAACTCGAGCTTACCTTTATTCCAAACTGAAAAATTTCGCAGAAAGGCGATTTGATTGATATGAAGTACAATCCCAGTGAAATTGAACCCAAATGGCAAAAAAAGTGGGAGGACGCCGGCGTTTTCCACGCCTCCAACGATTCCGAAAAGCCGAAGTACTACGCGCTGATTGAATTCCCGTATCCTTCCGGTCAGGGCCTGCATGTCGGCCATCCGCGTCCGTATACCGCGCTCGACGTTGTGGCGAGAAAGCGCCGTCTCGAGGGCTACAATGTGCTCTATCCGATCGGATGGGATGCATTTGGTCTGCCCGCGGAAAACTATGCGATTAAGAACCACGTCCACCCGGCAGAGGTTACCAAGAAGAATATTGCGCGCTTTAAGAAGCAGATTCAGGCGCTCGGCATTTCGTTTGACTGGAGCCGTGAGATCAGCACGATCGATCCCGAGTATTACAAGTGGACGCAGTGGATCTTCCTCCAGCTCTTCAAGCACGGACTGGCCTACAAGAAGGAGATGGCGGTCAACTGGTGCACCTCCTGCAAATGCGTGCTGGCGAATGAAGAGGTTGTCAACGGCGTCTGCGAGCGCTGCGGCAGCGAGGTTGTCCACAAGGTCAAGTCTCAGTGGATGCTCAAAATCACGGCGTATGCCCAGCGTCTGATTGACGATCTCGACCTTGTCGATTACCCGGACCGCGTCAAGGCTCAGCAGAAAAACTGGATCGGCCGTTCCGAGGGTGCGGAGGTCGATTTCCAGACGACGGCGGGCGACGCGCTCACCGTGTACACCACCCGTCCGGATACGCTCTACGGCGCGACCTATATGGTCGTTTCGCCGGAGCACCCGCTGATTGAGAAATGGGCGGATAAGCTCAGCAATATGGATGAGATCCGCGCGTATCAGGCGGAAGCGGCAAAGAAGTCCGATTTCGAGCGCACCGAGGTTGCAAAGGACAAGACCGGCGTGCGGCTTGAGGGCGTTCGGGCGATCAACCCGCTGACCGGCACGGAAATCCCGATCTTTATTTCGGACTATGTTCTGGTTTCCTACGGCACAGGCGCGATCATGGCGGTTCCGGCGCACGATACGCGCGACTGGGAATTCGCGAAGAAATTCAATCTGCCGATTATTGAGGTCGTCAAGGGCGGCAATGTCGAGCAGGAAGCCTTCACGGACTGTGAAACCGGCGTGATGGTGAACTCCGGAATTCTCGACGGCCTGAGTGTCGAAGAAGCCAAGGTTAAGATCAAGGATTATCTTGAGGAGACCGGTATCGGCCACCGCAAGGTCAATTATAAGCTGCGCGACTGGGTCTTTGCGCGCCAGCGCTACTGGGGCGAGCCGATTCCGATCGTCCACTGCGAGAAGTGCGGCTATGTGCCGATCGACGAGAGCGAGCTTCCGCTTGTTCTTCCGGAGGTCGATTACTATGAGCCGACCGATAACGGCGAATCTCCGCTGGCCAAGATCACGGACTGGGTGGAGACCACCTGCCCGCGCTGCGGCGGCAAGGCGATGCGTGAGACGGATACCATGCCGCAGTGGGCCGGTTCCTCCTGGTATTTCCTGCGCTACATGGATCCGCACAACAAGGATGCGTTTGCGTCGAAGGAAGCGCTCGATTACTGGCATCAGATCGACTGGTACAACGGCGGCATGGAGCACACGACGCTTCACCTGCTGTACAGCCGCTTCTGGCATAAATTCCTCTATGATATCGGCGAGGTGCCCACGCCCGAGCCGTACGCAAAGCGCACGAGCCACGGCATGATTCTCGGCGAAAACGGCGAGAAGATGAGCAAATCCCGCGGCAACGTCGTCAATCCGGATGATGTCGTCAATGAGTTCGGCGCCGATACGATGCGTCTGTATGAGATGTTTATCGGCGATTTTGAGAAGGCTGCGCCGTGGAGCAGCGCTGGCATCAAGGGCTGCCGCCGCTTTATTGACCGCTATTGGAACCTGCAGAATATCACCGTTGAGGGCAGCGCGATCCGTCCCGAGATGGAGGGCGCATTCCATAAAACGATCAAAAAGGTTTCCTTCGATATCGAGAACCTCAAGTTCAATACCGCAATTGCCGCGCTGATGGCGCTGATGAATGTGATTGCGGACAAAGGCTCCATCAATAAAGCGGAGCTTGCGGTCTTTACCCTCCTGCTGAATCCGTTTGCGCCGCATATCACCGAGGAAGTCTGGGAAATCATGCAGCTCGGCGAGGGCATGGTTGCACAGCAGAGCTGGCCGCAGTACGATGAGGCCAAGTGCAAGGATGACACGGTGGAGATCGTTGCGCAGGTCAACGGCAAGGTCCGCGCAAGACTGCAGGTCGCTGCGGATATCCAGAAGGACGATGCGCTTGCGGCTGCGAAGAGCGACGCGAAGATTGCCGCGGAAATCGCGGGCAAAACGGTCGTCAAGGAAATCTTTGTGCCGGGCAAGCTGGTCAATATTGTGGTCAAGGGCTGATCCTTTACGGGCGCCGCTGCGTTCTGCAGCAGCGTCCGTTTTGCATACAGGGGGAATCATATGGACTTTACACAGTGCGCACGGGAAAAAACGCGTATCCCGATGGAGGACGCGGACGGCGGACAGATGAAAAAGGCGCTTGTCCTGTTTGCGTCGCCCCATCCGAACGGCGCGGTGCGGCGCCTGCTGGACGCTTTTCTCTCCGGACTTCAGGATGAGCGGTGGACGGTGGAAGAGCGCGACGTCTGCCGGGTGCCGGCCGCGCCGTGCAGGGCGTGCGGCTATTGCAGAAAAACGGACGGCTGTGCGCTGCACGATCTCGATGATTTTGACGCGTCGCTGCGGGCGTGTGATCTGCTTATTGTGGCGTCACCGGTCTATAACCTCACCTTCCCGGCACAGCTCAAAAGCGTGATCGACCGGTTTCAGCGTTATTTTGAAGCGCGCTTTGCGCGCGGCGTCCGTCCGGCCATTGAAAAGCCGAGGCAGGCGGTTTTGCTGCTCACCATGGGCCGGCATGATGCGTTCGCGGTTGAAGTCTGTGAGCGGATGCTCCGGCAGAGCTTTTCCGTGATGAATACGGCGCTGCGCGGCACGGTTTGCCTGACGGACACGGACGCGGGAACGGAAAACGAATCGCCCGTTTTTGAAAAAGCACGCAGGATTGCTATTGAAATCGGACGGGAACTGTGCTATAATAACTTGAATTCGTGTGAATAAAGGCAGGTTATCTTCATGTCAGGACATTCCAAGTGGAATAATATCAAGAGAAAAAAGGAAA
>JBJEOO010000079.1:0-3295 GCA_051880755.1 Hominenteromicrobium sp. | reverse complement strand
GCTGGAGATCATGCGCGATTCGGATGCGGATATGATTGTCGATGAGAAGCGGGAAGTCCATATGGTCACGGGCAGCACCACATTTTTCCCACTCCCGCAGGCTATTGAAAAAGGCAAGGTGCTGCGGTTCGATGAAATCTGCACGGCGTATGATATCGATACCTATATTATGCTTCATACCTTATCGGTCAGGACCGAGCTTCTCCGTGCCTGCGGCATCCGGCTGCTGGAGCATATTTTTTATGTGGATATCGAGTATATCATCAAGGTGACCATGGAAGCGAAAACGATCGCGTTTTACGATCTTGAGATTTATCAGTATCTGGTCGGTAATGTCAACCAGAGCGTCAGTGCCCAGAATTTTGTCAAACGGTATTTGCATCACGATCAGGTGACAAAGGAGCTGATCCGCTATGCCGGGGATAGCCCTGCAAAAGGCGTTATGCGCACCTATCTCGATCTGCGCGTGCGCAGACTGATTCATACGCATATGAACATTTCTCTGCTGTACAATAAAAACAGGCGGGAGGGCCTGCAGCAGGCCCGCGCATTCCGCCAATACCTGAAGGCGAAGAACAGGGCGTACTATAACGCAACGCAGAAGCGGTATTGCATGGCTTGGGTTCTGCATATGCTGGGCGTCGATTATGACCGCCTGCAGAAGATTAAAAGGTGAGATATGGTGATACAATGAAAGTTTCCGTCATTATTCCCGTATACAATTGCAGCCGCTATCTGGATAAGTGCCTCGGCGCGCTTCTAGCCCAGACCTATCGGGATCTTGAGATCCTGCTGGTGGATGACGGATCGACGGACGACAGCCTGAAGATTTGCCGCCGGTATGCGCAGGCGGACGCGCGTGTCCGTGTTTTGCATAAGGAGAAAAGCGAGGGCGCCGGTCCCGCGAGAAATTCCGGTATGGATGCGGCGGGCGGCGACGGCCTGATGTTTCTGGATGCGGACGACTGGGCGGCTCCGGATATGGTGGAGAAGCTGACGGCGGCGCTCGAAGCCGCGGACAGCGATATCGCCGTATGCGGCTACGAATCGTTTGTGGAGGGAACGGGAGACCGGAACAATCAGATTGTTCGGTTTGATCGCCGGATTCTGGACACACCGGAAAAAACGAAGGCTTTTTTCGCGGAGCAGTTTCCGGAAGGCATTGTCGGGTACCTGTGGAACAAGCTGTATCGGGCGGCGTTTATCCGCGAGCATGCGATCCGTTTTCCGGATATGCGGCGGCTTCAGGACGGCGTGTTCAATATTGAAGCGTTCGGGGAGGCGCGGTCGTGCTGTGTCATTGAGGATATCCTGTATCATTACCGGATCAATGCGCAGACGGATCTGTTCCGCAAATGTCCGAAGAATTATTATGAATTGATCAGGCAGTTTTCTCAGACTTTCCTGACCGAAAAAAGCAAATGGGGGCAGTTTCCGGATCAGAACATTCTGACCTTTTTCATGAACGAGCTGGGAACCTGTATTGAAAATACCTATTCACCGCAGTGGAACATGACGGCGGCGGAACGCAAGGCGTATTTTGCGCGGATCGCGGGAGATGATTTTTTCCGCTTTGCGCGTCAGGGTAGCTATTCCATCGGCACCTACCGCAGAACGCTGATTCAACTGTTGGAAGAGAACCGGTATTCTGCTTTAGGCGCGGTTATACGGCTGAAGATTTTTATGAAAACGGTGTGCAGGCCGGTTTTCTATCTGATGAAGAGGATGTGATGCCATGCAGAAGATAAGGACTGTGCTGGACCGTTATCTGCTGAACCGGGTTGTATTCAAGGTCCTGATCGTCGTCATGACCATGATCACGGCCGTGCCTTATCTGCATATGCGGGTGGGCGGATATGTGAAAATTCTGCTGGCCTACGGCTATGTGATTCTGGCTTATGAGGCGCTGACCGGTAAATACCTGAAGCTTTACCGGGAAAAGAGCAGCTTTCTGCTTCTGGCGTTCTGCGTCAGCTATGCCGTGACCATCCTTCTGAACCGGGAGCTGAATCTGTCGGCCAATGTCAAAGCGCTGGCCTATATGTTCCTGTTCTTTTCGCTGTTTTTCATGACGGATCCGGACCGTACGTCGGAAGCGCTGAGCAGGGAAGTGCAGGTGGTCTCCATGGCTGTAATCGGCTGTACCTTTGTTTTGTCCTGCGTTTCCTTTGCAACCTATATGTTTTCCATCAACGGGCATTATCTGACCGATAACGGATTCATCTATTTCGGCATGTATGACAACCGCCTTTGGGGCGTGTATAACGCGAACACCGGTTCAACGCTGAACAGCATCTCGATTCTGCTGTCCATCGGCTTTCTTGTAAAGCGCCGGAGCATTCTGACGGTGCTCCTGAACGCGGTGAATATCCTTCTGCAGTTCTGCTGCCTGACGCTGACCGGCTCGCGCGCGGCGCTGTACGCGCTGACCGTCATTCTGGCGGCTTTGATTCTGATTCTTTGTGTCCGCCGGTATCTGCACAGGCATGACCGCCTGACGGCGCGGGGCTTCCTGACCGGTCTGCTGGCCGCCGCGGCCGCAGCCGTGGTGTTCCTGTTCGGCGTGGATGCGGCAAAGGCCGGTTTGTCCTATGTGCCCAGCCTGACCTCCAATCTGTCTGTGGTGATTACCATGCAGGAGAACCCGGAAGAGGAGCTGGAGTTTGAGCTGGAACAGTATGAGCTGACCCGGGTCGAAGAGCTGGAAAACCGGGAGGGCGGCATTTTTACCGGAAGACTGGATATCTGGAAGGCGTGCTTTGCGGCTTTCCGGGAGCGTCCGCTGTTCGGCACGACCCGTGAAAATATTCCGGATTATGCGATCGGGCATCTGGAAAACGATCTGTGGGCTTCCAACATCAAGGTCGGCGGTCCGCACAATATCTATCTCTGCATTCTGGTGTCTTCCGGCCTCGTCGGCTTCTGCCTGATGGCCGCTTTTGCCGGAAATATGCTGGTTCGCGCCGTGACGGCCCTGCTCCGGCATATCCGGACATGCCCGGTTTGGATGATCATCTCGCTCTTGCTGACGGTGATGTTCTTCATTGTGGAGTTTGTCGAATCCAGAATCCTGTATCAGGTCGGCATCTTCTATGCGCTGTTCTGGATTTACAGCGGCTACGCGTTTGCCTTTGCGAAGCGATGCGCCGCAGAGAAACAGGAGGTAACGCAGATTGAGTAAATCCCTGATCAAAAGGCTTTCCGGCATTCTGAGCAGCCCGTCCGTACGAAATGCCAAGTGGATGATTGCGGAGCAATTGGTCCAGATGGTCATTTCGCTCATCCTCGGCGTTCT
>JBJEOO010000078.1:0-3297 GCA_051880755.1 Hominenteromicrobium sp. | reverse complement strand
TAGACCTTGGCATTGCTCTTGCCCATGTTGAACATCATGGAGTTGGAGCCGCCGCCCATTTTGCTCATCATCCGCCGCGTGAGAAGCTGACCCAGCCCGATAAAGACCAGCATCGGCAGAATCCATGTCAGCAGAAAGCTCATCAGCGGGGACATTTCCTCGACAATCTCGCTTGCAAACTGCGCGCCCGAGTCATGCAGGCGGGTTACAAGGTCGGGATCGTTCATCACACCGGTTTTAAAAATCTTGCTGTCGTCCTTATTGGTAAAGACGATCTGGTTATCCTCAACCTCAACACGGCCGATGTCCTTTTCTTCCGTCATGGTCATGAAGGTGCCGTAATCGACCTCCTCAACCTGCCGCTGCATGATGGCCGGAACGGCCAGTGCGTTGAACAGAAGCAGGATCAGCAGAACAATGCCGTAGTAAAAAATCAGCGGTTTCTTTGGTGTCTTGACTTCATTCACGGTTTTTACCCCTTTCTTCTTCAAAATTCATCTGCATGTCCATGGCTGCCAGGGCGGAAATCAGAACATGGTGCATGGTCTGGTTTGCAAAATCGACCGCGCATTCCGCATAGAGCGCCATAATTTCGGACGGATCAACGCCGCTGTCCGACTGCCGCTGACAGGCTGCCATTTCCTGCTCCAGAATGCCCTGAATGGTCCGGCAGTAGGTGAGCTGCGCTTCGGAGAGCGCCGTCATCGCGGGCGCGCGGCTGTTCTGTGCCCGTCTCTGCAGGATGAGGCTGTTTTCCTCATACTCATCGACGGTCTGCCGGAGACTCTGCCGCACCTTCTCGTGGTCGGCCTGCCGGCAAAGCTGCAGGCGGGCCTGCATCTGCTGATACTGGCGGTCCATCTCGTAAAGCTTCACGGAGAGAAATCCATTGTTGTCTTGCATGGCCTTTTGCTCCTTTCTGTCGAATATTGTAACAAAACGCGGGGGAAAAAGCCATTCTCAAAATGAGCCGCCTGTACAGACAAAAATCCCGATGTGTAAGGACAAGCGCCCGTACACATCGGGATTCGGTTTCATTAAGCCTGTTCCTGCGGCAGCAGGGACGGCCTGCCGGAAATCAGCCGGCAAATATCGCGCGTGGCCTGTTCCGCGTCGAAGGTGCCGTTCTTTTCGCTTTCCAGCAGCAGGCCCACGATTCCGTATGTGAAAAAATTCAGCATCAACTGAAAATCCGTGTAGGTCAGCCGGATACCCGGCGCTTTGTGCAGAATGAGCGCCTCCAGATAGCTGCGGAAAGCGTGGATCAGCATGTTTTCCATCTGTTCGCGGCGCTGGGAATGCAAAAGCCGGCGGATGATGCCCAGGTTATCCGCGATATTGGAAACAAAGATATGCACGGCCTTCTGCGGATCGTTTTCCGCCAGCGTGCGTTCGAGCGCGCGCTGTGTTTCCCGGCGTACAGACCATTCGATGACGTCCGTGATGTCCTGAAAATGGTAGTAGAAGGTCTGGCGCGAGATGCCGCATGCCGTGACAAGGTCCTTTACCGTGATCTTATCCACATTCTTTTCTCTGGCTGCCGCAAGGAATGTTTCGGCGATTAGATCTTTCATATCGGTCGGCATGCGTGTCCCTCCTCATTGGTTCCTGTCCATAGAATACGTTGTTTTTCTGAGGTTGTCAACAGAAAAAACGCAGCTTTGCGTGTTCGATTGCAAACCACGGCGCGCTCTGCTATACTGGCTTTGGGTGATGATATATGAAGCTGTACATTGTCGGCTCGGTGGCGAGCGGTAAATCGACGCTCGCGCGGCGGCTGTCGGCAAAAACGGGCATCCCGTGCTATGCGCTCGATACCTTTGTGCACAAGCCGGATCCAGCCGGGGCGTTCGGCAACACAAAGCGGCCGCAAGCGGAGCGGGACAAGCTCTTTGCCGAAGCGCTTCAGGGCGACTGCATTTTGGAGGACACAGGGCGCGCGTGCTTTGCGGAGGGGCTGCGCCGCGCGGACCGGATCATCGTGCTCGATCTGCCGCGCCGTGTGCGGTACCGGCGCATCCTCCTGCGGTATATCAAGCAGAAGTTCGGCATCGAGCCGTGCGGCTACACGCCGAGCCTGAAAATGGTGCGGTGTATGTTCCGCTGGGCAAAGGCTTTCGACACCGGCGCGGACGGTGTGAAGCAGCGCGTCGCGCCATACACAAATAAGACCGTCGTGTTGCGCAGCCCGGCGGAGGTCAGAAAGTTTGAGGAGGATTTTTATGATTGATTATGAGGTACGGGAAACAAACCGCCAATACTGGGACGGCGCGGCGGACAACTGGTTCGGCGTGACCGCCCTGCCCGAATACGGCGTGCACTGCGTCACGGAGGACGAGCTGCACCTGTTCGGCGATGTCACGGGCAAGCGGATGCTCGAAATCTGCTGCGGCAGCGGACATTCGCTCGTCTATCAGGCACAGCACGGCGCGGGCGAGCTTTGGGGGCTGGATATCTCGAAAAGCCAGCTCAGAAACGCAAAGCGCCACCTCGCGGCAAACGGCGTGGCGGCGCGTCTCATCTGCTCGCCGATGGAGGACGAATGCGGCATCCCGGCGGACTATTTCGATTTCGTCTATTCGATCTACGGGCTGGGCTGGACAACCGATCTCCCGCACACGTTCCGGCGGCTTGCGTCGTATTTAAAGCCGGGCGGCACGCTGATTTTCAGCTGGAACCATCCGCTGTTCGGGCGCGTCGGCTGCGTGCAGGCGGAGGACGGCAAGCTCGTCGTTAAAAAGAGCTATTTCGACCAGTCCGATACGCGGCTGCGGCTCGACGACGGCGAAATGCTCCTGCGCAATTACCGGCTCTCCGATTATCTCAACGCGCTGGCGGACGCGGGCTTTGTCCTCGAAAGGCTCGTCGAGCAGACCGACCGCGCGACGCTTGCCGCGACCGAGGGACTGACCGACAAAATGCGTCAGGCGCAGATGTTTCCGCTCTCCTTTATCGTCAAGGCCCGCAAAAACGCCGACCCGGAAAGCGGCTGTCAGCCGCCCGCACTATAATTCCCGTGGCGCTGCGGAACGGCTTTCAGGTGTGACCGCTCGAATCTGCGGAGAAACCGTTCTCAGGAGCCGTTCTTCGCCTTATAGTCCGCGCCCCACGCCCACATGGCGTCCAGAACCGGCTTCAGGCTGTAGCCGGTCCCGGTGAGGGTATACTCCACCCGCGGCGGCACCTCGGCATAGACCTTGCGGGAGAGCAGTCCTTTTTCCTCCATGTCCCGGAGCTGGGCGGTCAGCACCTTCTGGGATACCGTGCCGATGGACTTTTTCAGTTCGCCGAAGCGCT
>JBJEOO010000077.1:0-3305 GCA_051880755.1 Hominenteromicrobium sp. | reverse complement strand
AGCCTGATCCAGTTCAAGATCAACCGGCGTTTCGCGTCCGAACATCGAGACCGTGACACGGATACGATTCTTTTCCAGATCGATTTCGTTCACGATTCCGATAAAGCCTTCCAGCGGACCGTCGGTGATATGGACGCTGTCACCGACCTTGTAGGAGACTTCGACATTCCGTGTCTCCACACCGAGACGCTCAACCTCTTCATCCGTGAGCGGAATCGGCTTGGAGGACGGGCCGACGAAGCCCGTGCAGCCGCGGATATTGCGAACCGCGTACCAGGATTCATCCGTTAAGATCATCTTGACGATGACATAACCCGGAAAAATCTTGCGTTCCACTTCTTTGGTCTTTCCGTTGGCACCAACCTCAACGACCTTTTCCGTGGGCACGCGAATCTCAAAGATCAAATCCTGAAGCTGGTGGTTTTCCACCGTCTTCTCCAGATTCGACGCAACCTTGTTTTCATACCCGGAATAGGTATGAACAACATACCATTTTGCTTCGTCCGACATTTCGTTTCCTCCGCTTCTCGATAAACACTCGGCTGAATGCCGCGTCGCTTATCCCGCCACTTCCATGACGAGACCCAGCAAATTCATGAAGACGGTATCCAGCAGGAAAATGAAGAGACCAAGCACGATGATCGTAACGAGTACGACGCCCACGTTCTTGAACACAGTCTTCGGAGCCGGCCAG
This sequence comes from Hominenteromicrobium sp., assembly GCA_051880755.1. Taxonomy (GTDB): domain Bacteria; phylum Bacillota; class Clostridia; order Oscillospirales; family Acutalibacteraceae; genus Hominenteromicrobium. The sequence continues at coordinate 2,611 of JBJEOO010000077.1, read as the reverse complement.
ACAATCTTCTTGATTTCACCTTTGCAGTCGCGGAAGAATTTCCCCGCCTTTTTAATAAAGCGAACAAAGCCGTTTTCTTTTTTTGTTGTTTCGGCCATACCTTTTCCTCGCTTTACTTCGTCTCTCTGTGGAGCGTGTGCTTCTTGCAGAATCTGCAGTACTTGTTCATCTCAAGTCTGTCGGGATCGTTCTTCTTGTTCTTCTTCGTGTTGTAGTTGCGCTGTTTGCACTCTGTGCAAGCTAATACGACTTTTACTCTCATGACGGCACCTCCGTTTTACGGAATAAATTTGGGGTTTGGCCCCAGCCTCCCTCAAAAAATTGGGCGCAAAAAAATAGCCCCCAAACTGAGGTATACCTATAATACCATAGGGAACGCCTCGCTGTCAAGGGCTATTTTGCAATTTGGGGCACGGTTTCTCAGCTTTCGAGTCTGGCCTCGACCTTCTTTTCTTTCTTCTTTTTCTCCGGCTTAATCTTCTTGCCGATCAGGCGGCGGGCATGCTTATACACCTTCTGCAGATCGCAGCCCTCGGTGAAATTATCCATGATATTCCGGATCGCGGTTTCATCCGCAATATGGTTCAGCACGCCGAACTGAATGACCGAGCGCGTATCCATATCGCCCGCGCTGTACATGTCGCACAGGATCGTGCACAGGCGCTTGAACGGTTCACTGTCCGGATAGTCCTTTGCAAGCTGCTCGCACTTGGGCGCAACCTTTTCCTTTGCAAAAATCGCGGCACGCACCTGACCATACACGATGCGCTCCTCGTTCATTTCATCGCGAAGCTCCGGAAAAACCGGCACAAGGCGATTGAGGAAGAACTGCGGGTCGGCATTGCTTTCCTCATCCTTCTTGCGGCGCTTCTTTGCGCTCTTGACCATCTCCCGGCGCTTCGAACCCTGCACAATCTCGAGGAAATCATTCGCAATGCTCTCCGCGTCGCTGATCGTATTCTCCTTTTCATCGTAAAGCCACATGGAAAGCTGGCGCCATTCACCCGGCTCCTTGGGTGTTTTCATCGTGGTGCTGCGCAGGACAAAGCGCTTCTGCTTAAACTCATAGAACAGACCGTACGCCACCTCGCCGGTCGTAAACATCACAGCCTTGCTGTTCTCCGCTTCCAGTGCGACGGCTTCGCCGAAGCCCTGCTCGGAAAGCGCCTCCTGCAGTTTATTCTGTATCAGTTCAAAAGCTTTCTGCTCCAACAAAATCACTCCGTAATCTAAATTACTGCTTAGTATAGCACAAAGTCCGCAAAATGTCTATTGTTTTTTGCGGACCGGTTATGGTAAGATAGAGACAAGAACCGGAAAGGGTGAACCGCAATGGCCGATCTCTGCTGCAGCGCTTCTCTGAGACAAAACAACATCGCTTCCATCCGCACAGCGCTTTACCATACGGACTGCGCAACAAAGAAGGAGCTTGCACAGCAGTGCGGCCTGAGCCTTGCCGCCTGCACGGCACTGCTTGCCGACATGATCGCGGACGGACAGGTTACGGAGCTGGCCTTTGCCGCGCCGAACGGCGGCCGTCCTGCGCGCCGCTTCTGCATCAGCCCCGATTACGCCCACATTCTCTGCCTGTATACGGATAACAACGCCTTTGACCGCACGGGGCTTTCCCTGCGCGTCTGTGATCTCCGGGGCCGGGTGCTGCTGGAAAAGCTCTGTCCGCTTTCCGAAATTCTTCCGGAGGATCTTACCGCGCTTGTCGCGCAGATGGTGCAGAAGGACCCGCTGATCCGCGCCGCCGGTCTGGGCATTGCGGGTGTTGTCGACGAAACCGGACGGATTGAATCGAGCAGCTTCAGCACATTGGACGGCTTCAACCCGAAGGCCGCACTGGAAAAGCAGCTCGGCATCACGGTGCTGACGGAAAACGACATGTATTTCACTTCGTACGGCTTCTATATCCGGAATTTCCGCGGCCGCCCGTATTCGCTCTCCGTTCTGTACTGGCCGAGTCACAAATGCGCGGGCGCGGGTACGGTTGTGGATGGACATATTGTCGTTGGCAGTACAAGATTTGCCGGTGAAATCGTCAGCCTGCCTTTTCCCGCTTCCTCCACCTCCAAGGACGAGGCTATCGCGCGCATGGTCCGCGGCGAGGATACGGTTCCGCTGATGGGCACGGCAGCTACCTGCACGATTGCGCTCATCAATCCGGATGTCATTTATCTCACCGGCTCCGCCACGCAGAGCATTCGCGCAGACGACATCATCGATTACTGCAAACAGACAATCCCCGAAAACCACCTGCCCGAATTCCGGGTCCGCCCGGATATTCACGAGGAATATATGACCGGCATCTTCGAGCTTGCGCGCCAGAAGCTCAAGTTCCCTCGGCTCTGAGCGCCGAAAAAAATTTCCCGGAAAACTGCAAAATTAGGACTTTACAAACTGCGTTCCGCGTGCTAATATACTTTTGTCAAGAGTTGTCGAAAGTATCGGCTGTGTCCAGGACGCAGTTTTCTTTTGGGGATTAGCACGGGTGCGTCCGGCGCAGGAGATTCCGTCCTGCGCCGCGTTCCCGCAAGTTTTCTGCCGAAGCAAGCCGCGAATACATCGTCGTTCATTTGATTTTATACATTCAAAAGCAGAGAAG
>JBJEOO010000076.1:0-3335 GCA_051880755.1 Hominenteromicrobium sp. | reverse complement strand
CGGGGCCGACGACGAGCGGCACGGTGTGCATATATTTTGCCACCGCATCGCGCATGGTGTTCGTCACGGCAGGCACCACGGACGAAATGATCGCGCCGTCCACAACCTGAGAATCGATCCCGTTCATTTCAAAGGCGGTTTTCAGCATCGCCGCGTATTCGAGAACGGTGGCCGTGGGGTTCGTGGAGACGCGCTCACGGAACAGGATTTCCTCTCCGCGGCAGCAGCCGAGCACGGTATTCGTATTTCCGATATCGATGGCAAGAATCATGCGTTTGTCTCCTGCGTTTTGGATTTTTTGGCGGGTGCGTCCGGAATCAGCTTTGCCTTGCACAAAACGGTTCCGACCGCGCCGGTGATAATCGTGGAAGAGAGCATCTCGCACACGGCGTTGATGCTCACTAAGGTGCAGATGAATACGAGAACGTTCTGACCGTTCATCAGGCCCTGAACATACTCCGTGCGGCCGAAGAGCAAAACCAGCGTGCTCATGAAGAACGCCGTGTTCAGGAACGCGGCGCAAAAGCCCGTCACAAAGCAGGCTGCGACGCGGTTCAGGCGGCTGACGCCCCGGAAAATGAAGCCGAGGAGCAGGCCGTCCAGCATGCGCGGCACGAAGCAGAGTATAATCGAGAAAAATGGATTGATGCCGAACAGCGTCGAGCCCATCAGGCTCAGGCCGCCGATGCCGAGGCACTGCAGAAAGCTTGTGAGGCCGAAAACGAATCCTGCGATGAGACCACCTGCAGGTCCGAGAGCCAGAGCGGCAATTGCCACGGGAATGACGTTGAACGTGATCGCGAGCGGCCCGACATTGAGATAGCCGAGCGGCGTGAACGACATCAGCAGCAGAATGGCAACCATCATGCCAAGCAGAGTGAGCTGCTTTACGTTGAACTTGGATTTCATATTCAGTTTTCCTCCTTGTTATTATTCTCCCGAAGGAGATACAATACAATACGGATGCATTGTAGCACAGTTTTTTTTGAATTACAATCTTTCCGCGGAATTTTTTGAGCGGATCCCCTTGACTTTGACGCGGCGTCAAGCGCTATACTCAGTACAGAGGGACGAAAGGAGCGGTCCATATGGAGCAGATGACCATCAGCGCGGCGTCGGCGCGCTTCAAAATTTCTACGCGTACTCTGCGCTACTGGGAGCAGATCGGGCTGATCGAAAGCGCGCGCGAGCCCGGCTACGCTTACCGCGTGTACGCGCCGGAAACCGTGCGCCGCATCGCGCAGATTCTCGTGCTGCGCAGCCTGCGTATCCCGCTGCGCGATATCGCGGAGATCCTCCGCGAGCCGGAGGCGGGAAAGCTCCTCGATGTGCTGCAAAACAGCATCCGCGAGCTGGACCGCGAAGCCGAAGCGCTGCAGACCGTGCGCACGGCGCTGACGGCGCTGGCAAACCGCGTTTCGTGGGCCATACACGGCGTTTTCCCGCTCCCGCTCGATGATGCGTCGGTGCTGGCGCTTGTCGAGCAGCTCGCCCCGCAGAATAACCGGGAGGAAAACCTCCCCGAAAAAAAGGAGAGTATCAGAATGGCAGATTTGAAAAAGGCAGAGAAGACCCTCGAAGCGAACATGGATATCCGGTACATCTACCTGCCGCCGATGACCGTCGCGGCGGCGCAGTATACGGGGCCGAATCCGGAGGATGAAGCCGGCGCGCGGCTGGACCGTTTTGTGCAGGAAAGCGGGCTTGCGGAAAAGATGCCCGGCCTGCGCGTACTCGGCTTCAACAATCCGAATCCGCAGCACGAGGGCGAAATGTACGGCTATGAGTTCTGGGTAACGATTCCCGAGGACATGGACGTACCCGAGCCGCTCGTCAAGCGGCAGTTTGCGGGCGGCCTGTATGCCGCGCACGCGATTAAGATGGGTGATTTCCATGAATGGGGCACGTTTATGGAAAAGCTGCAGCACGACGCGAAGTACGAAATCGAATGGCGTGCGCCCGATGGCATGGGCGGCTGCTTTGAAGAGCATCTCAATGCGCCGTCGTACTATGCAAAGGGCGAAACGAGCCGCGCGTTCATCCAGCTCGACCTGCTGGTGCCGATCCGTGAGAAGGCGTAAGCCGCAGAGCAGGACAAGAACGACGGTGAAAGCGTTTTCTATCGGAAGATCAGGTGAAAGGGAATATACATTTCGGCTTATAAAAAACGGAGAGGCCTGCTGCGGCGGGTCTCTCCGTTTCGCTGAAAGCGGCTTTATCTTTGAAAAAACATTGACATTTTCCTGCGGAATCACTATAATAAGTAGCATTAGTGAGCTTCTAATCTTCTTTACAGAATATCAGATAAAGGTGGTTTATTTTTATGGCAGAAAAGGCTTATTATGTTACTCAGGAGGGCCTCGAAGCGCTCCAGAACGAGCTGGAGGATCTTAAGGTCAACCGTCGAAAAGAGGTTGCGGAGAAAATCAAGGTTGCGCTTTCGTTCGGCGACCTTTCCGAGAACAGCGAATATGATGAGGCCAAAAACGATCAAGCGATTCTTGAAGCCAGAATCGCAGATCTTGAGGTGATGCTCAATAAGGCACAGGTTATCGAGAAAAATGAGCAGGCGGCCGGCACCGTGCACATCGGCTCGTCAATCTCGGTTTCCTATAAACGTGCGGACGGCTCCGAAGCGACCCGGCAGTTCAGCATTGTCGGTTCTAATGAGGCGAACCCGCGCGCCGGCAAGATCTCGGATGAGTCCGCGGTCGGCAAGGCGCTGATCGGCGCGAAGGTCGGAGACAGCGTGGAGGTTGAAGCGCCCGCAGGCACGGTAACGTACACGATTCTCTCCGTATCTTAATCGATGAACCGGGCGGTGCGGAGCCAAGATCCGCCCGCCCTTTTTTGTGGCATGGAAAGTGGAAAAGAAAGGACTGTTTGCAAATGGCAGAGAACAAGAATCCGGAGACCGAAGTTCAGCTGACGCAGGAAGAAGTCAATGAGATCCTGCGCATCCGCCGCGAAAAGCTCGCACAGCTTGTGGAGGCGGGCAAGGACCCGTTCACCATCACCAAGTATCCCGTTACGCATCACAGCGCGGAGATCAAATCGCATTTTGAGGAGCTTGAGGGCAAAGAGGTCGTCATCGCCGGCCGCATGATGCAGAAGCGCATTATGGGTAAGGCGTCCTTCTGCAATGTGCAGGATCTCGAGGGCGGCATTCAGTGCTATGTGGCGCGCGATATGATCGGTGAGGACCCGTATAAGGACTTCAAAAAATACGATATCGGCGATATCATCGGCGTGCGCGGTGAGGTTTTCCGTACCAAGACCGGTGAAACCTCGGTCAAGGCGTCCTCTGTCACACTGCTTTCCAAGAGCCTGCAGAT
>JBJEOO010000075.1:0-14691 GCA_051880755.1 Hominenteromicrobium sp. | reverse complement strand
AACAGGGTGTGCTTCGCTGCGGGGCACACCCTGTTGCTTCTTTACGCTTTTCTGTAAACACACTTGCCGCCGAGATACGTCTCCAGCACGGCAATTTCGTGGAGATGTTCCGGCGCGGTTTCAAACGGATTCCGCTCCAGCACGACAAAGTCCGCGAGCATATGCGCCGCGATCCGCCCTTTGATCCGCTCCTCGAACGAGGCGTATGCGCCGCCCTGTGTGAACGTGTCGATGGCTTCCTGTACGGACAGCGCCTCTTCGGGCCGGTAGGGCGCGTCCGCGCTGCCGACGCTGCGGCGGGTTACGGCGCACTCGATGCCGCGCAGGACGTCGGGCGCTTCCACCGGAGAATCCGAGCCGTTCGAGACGGAAGCACCGCAGGAAAGCAGGGATTTCGCCGCGTAGCTTGTCTCTGCGAGCGCGTCTCCGACGCGGGCACGGACGATTTTGGTATCGTAGTCCAGAAAAATCGATTGCGTGTAGACGTGCAGGCGGAGCTTCCGGATGCGTTCGAGCTGATCCGCTCGCGTGATCTGACAATGCACGATGCCGTGGCGGTGGTCCGCCCGCGGGCAGGCAGCAAGCGCTTTTTCAATGGCGTCGAGCACGCGGTCGAGGGTTGCGTCGCCGATGGCATGGACGGCAACGGACATGCCGCCGCGGTTTGCGCAGTCAATCATCTCATCGAGCTGGTCCTGCGTGTAGATGGCCATGCCGCGCGTTTCCGGCGCATCCGCATACGGGCGGCTCAGATACGCGGTGTGCGCGCCGAGCGAACCGTCGCCGATCATCTTCAGCGGCCCGCTCGTAAAGCATGCGCTGCGGTGCCTGAAATCGCCGCTTTCCATGTAGCCGCGCAGAGCGCCGGGCGTGGTAAACTGCGCCTGTTCGTTGACGCGTACGGTCAGCTCACCGGCGTCTGCGAGCGTTTCAATCGCGGTCATCACGGTCTTATAGCCGATATTCGGGAAGGCTTCGTAGTCGTCCGAATGACAGGAGGTGATGCCGAAGCGGTTCAGCCGCGCTGCGGCGAGCCGGAGCATCCGCTTGATCTCCGCCATATCCGGAACCGGCATGCGCGCCATCACAAGATTCAGCGCGTTTTCAAAGAACTGCCCGTTCGGCTCGCCGTTTTCGTCGAGTGCGATCCGTCCGCCTTCCGGCTGCGGCGTGTTGCGGTTGATGCCGAGCACCGCAAGCGCCGTAGAATTTACAACACAGATATGTCCGCAGGCCCGCGTGATGCAGATCGGATACGCCGTTGAGACGCGGTCGAGATCCCGGCGCGTCGGAAAGCGCGGCTCGTCCCGGAAGTAATCGTGGTTGAAGCCCCGGCCCAGTACCCAACTGCCCTTTGCCGGGCCGGTTTCGGCAATATAGCTGCGCAGATAGTCGAGCATACCGGAGAGCGAATCCGTATGCGCCGAAAGCTGTGCCATCGAAAGCACATGGCCGAGGTTCAGCAGATGCATGTGTGAATCGTTGAAGCCGGCACAGACGAAGCGTCCGCCGAGATCGACCGTTCTGCCCGTGTCCGCCGGGTGATGCACATATTGCCCCACCCAAATGAAAGTCCCGTTTTCCACCGTAAAGCTGTCCGCCCAGCCGCCGCCTGTATAAACGGCGCCGTTGTAATATGTTGTCCGCATAAGAATCCGCCTCCGTGTGCTGTTCTGCTGTGTCCATTATAGGGCGGCGGAACGCATGGTGTCAAGCGGCGGCACGCCGAAAAAAATTCCCGTAAATTCCGCATTCAATCTTGTGCTTTTTTGTAAATTTGTGTAAAATAGACACGGCGGCCGATGCGGCGGATTACGGCCGCCGGACGGCAATCATTTTCAGGGGGAAACAGAACATGTTTGGAAGAAGATGGGACGGAAGGCAGGTTCATGAAGTAGAACCTTTTCAGCGCGTTATCCCGTATGTCATGCGCACACGCACGGATTCAATGAATATGTTTGAGGAAAACATCCAGTGCGAGGGAATGGATGCGTACATTGAGCGGCAGGCACAGAACGGCTATCGGTTCACCTATCTGCACATCACGATCGCGGCGCTGGTGCGGCTGATTGCGCTGCGGCCGCAGCTCAACCGCTTTGTTGTGCGCGGAAAGATTTTCACGCGTCCGAAAATCTGGATCAGCTTTGTTGTGCACCAGAGTCTGCGCAGCGATTCGGCGGGCACGACAATCAAGCTCTGCTTTGAAGGAACGGAAACCATCCGGCAGATCGCAGAGCGGATTGACGAGGCGGTTCTGCGGGAAACAACGAAGAAAACGGAGTCAAACGCCACGGATAAGCTGGCAGGCCTGATCATGAGCATCCCGGGGCCGCTGATTCGGTTTACGGTGAATTCTCTGATTTTTATGGACCGGCACAATATGCTCCCGAAAGCGATTATCGAAGCCAGCCCGTTCCATACGTCTCTTTTTATAACGAATCTGCGCTCGCTCGGCATCAATCATATTTTCCACCATGTGTACGAGTTCGGAACAACGGGTTTGTTTGTGGCCATCGGCAAAGAAAAGAATGTGCCGATGCTGCAGGGGGATGAGCTTGTGCGGCGCAAATGCATGGGCTTCGGTCTTGTTGCGGATGAGCGCTTCTGCGACGGTCTTTATTTTGCGCGCTCTTTGAAAATGCTCAAAAAATATTTCAGCAATCCTGCGCTTCTCGAGACTGCGCTCGAAAAGAAAGAAGAGGATGTGCGGTAAACCGTGAAAAAGCGGACGGAAGGCTTTGTGGAAAGCGTTCCGTCCGCTGATTTTTTTGCACGGTTTACGGGAAATAAGCGGTCATTTGCCGCAGAGCAGGCGCTTGAAAGCCTTCATCGCAATGCTCTGCGGGTGTGAAGCGTCCTCAATCAGGCAAACGGCGCGCTCCGGCAGCTCTTCCTTCAGATGAATCGGGAACACCTGTCCCTGCTCAATGGCGCGCGCGGCAAGCATCTCGGCGAAAAAGCCGATGCCGAGGTTGTGCTCCACCATCGGCAGCACCTGATCCATGGTGGCCGCTTCAATATCGACGTGGAAAGGAAGCCCGTGCCGCAGGAAAAGCAGCTGATAGAAATCGTAGGTGCTGGTTCCTTCGCCGAGGGATACCATCGGATACGGCTCCAGATCCTGCAGGCAGTGCAGCTTTTCAGCCAGATGCCGGAGCTGCGGGCCGACAACCGGAATCTCCCGGAAAGAGAGCAAAGGCGTCTCACGCAGCGGCTTGGCTGCGTTGCAGGGCGCGGTGACAACGGCGCAGTTCACCTGCCCACGCTGAAGGGCAGCGATGGCCTGCGGTGTGGAGTCGTTTGTAATGCGCAGATGAACGCCGGGGTACCGCTCGTGAAAAGCAGAAAGCTTGTCGAGCAGAATCAGATGGAGCGCCGTTTCGCTCGCACCGATGGAGATTGTGCCGCCTTCCAGACCGCAGTCCTTCCTCAGCTCCTCCTCTCCGGCGCGGAGCTGCTCGCAGGCCACCGCCACATGCGCGTAAAGCCGCTCGCCCTCCGGCGTAAGCGCCGCGCCGCGGTTGGAACGGACAAACAGCTTGCAGCCAAGCTCCTGCTCGAGAATGTTGATGCAGCGTGTGATGTTGGGCTGATTGTTGTTCAGCGCTTCCGCCGCGCGTGTGAAGCTGCGGTACCGCGCAACGTAATAAAAGATGCGGTAATAATCGTAGGTGATCATCGTGAGGCGGCCCTCCTTGTCGAAATATCAAAAATGAATTTTGAATATATCAAACATATATTTTACATCTTACTGTGCTTTTAGTATAATACAGGTGTTACCGGAATGCAATGCAGAATTCGCTTGCCGCCCGGGATCTTTTTCAAAATCAAACGCGTAACGGGAGCCGCATCCGGCATCCGCCAATGGGGGCGGACGGATGCGGTCGTCTGCCGTTATGGGGAGATTGAGAAGGAGACCGTGCCGCCCTGTATCCGGCAAACCGGAAATCCACGATAGAAGAAAGGGAAGAAAGATGAAAGCAAGGAAAATCAAGCTGGCTGTCTGGACCTGCGCCATTGTGGTTCTGCTTGTCGCCAGTCTGCTGGTTCCCGGAGCGGAGAAAACCGAATCCGTGCAGGAAACCATGCGGGATGCCGTGCTGCACGATGCAAACCGTGTCAGCCTGTTCGGCCTGAAGGATGTCAATCCCGGGTTGATTTCCGCTGTAACGGTCACGGTGATGCTGCTGATTCTGGCGGCGTGCATCCGGATCTTTGTCATTCCGAAATTCAAATATGTACCCGGCAAATTCCAGATGCTTCTGGAGCAGGCCGTGGGCATGTTTGACGGCATGGCAAAGTCGAACAGTCCCGGGCGCAGCGGCTTTCTGGGTGCCTATATTTTCGCTGCCGGTGCGTACATTTTTGTGGGAACGCTGTTCGAGCTGCTCGGCCTGCAGGCTGTCACCACGGCGGGACACGCCGTCACGCTGCCGGCTCCGCTGTCCGACATCAATGCGGCGATTGCCATGGGTTGCATGTCCTATCTGGCGATTATGGCCGGTGGCATTGCGGCAAACGGCTTCAAGGGCGTCGGCAGCACGCTGAAGGAGTTCTCGCTGCCGATCTCGATGAGCTTCCGTCTCTTCGGCGCGCTGCTCAGCGGATTGCTCGTGACGGAGCTGGTCTATTATTATGTCAACCTGAGCTTTGTGCTTCCGGTCATCGTCGGCGTGCTGTTCACGCTGCTGCATGCGCTGATTCAGACCTATGTGCTGACCATGCTTGTGGCGCTGTATTACGGCGAGGTTTCGGAGGTACATGAAAAGAAAAAGAAAGCAAAGAAAGAAAAGGCTGCGGCCTGATGCAACGGAGGTTATGCATTATGAAACAGAAGTTGAAGAGAATTTCCATGATCCTGCTCGTCGTGATTGCCATGCTGGCGCTGGCTATCCCGGTATTTGCGGCGACAAACGGAGAAAACGCACAGGAGACGACGGCAGCCGTTGAAACAGCCCAGACGGCGGAGACGGCAGCAGCCGGCGCCACCGGCACAAAGGCCATCGCTTCGGCGCTGGCTGTCGGTCTTGCGGCGGCCGGCGGCGCAATCGCCATGGGTCTTGCGGCAGGCAAGGCGGTCGACAGCATCGCCCGTCAGCCGGAAGCGGACGGCAAAATCCGCACGACGCTGATGCTCGGTCTGGTCTTTATCGAAACGGCAATCATTTATGCATTGCTGGTTGTCATCCTGATTATCTTCGTCCTGTAAAGGCAGGTGTGGATTGTGAATATCCCATTGAATATCGATTGGCAGCAGATTCTGCTGCATGCGTTGAATTTTGTGATTCTTGCCGGCGGCCTGTATTTCCTGCTGTACAGCCCGGTCAAAAAGTTTATGGCGCAGCGTGAAGCGCATTACCGCGATATTGACGAGAAGGCCAGACAGGAGATGGCATCGGCCGAACAGCTCAAGGCCGACTATCAGGAGCAGCTCAAGACTGCCGATGCGGAAATCAGCCGCAGAAAGGCGCAGGCGCAGCATGAGGTGGAGCAGAGCGTTCAGCAGCAGCTTGCCGATGCACACGCACAGGCGGATAAGATCATCGCCGATGCGCAGAAAGCTGCGGACCGCGCGCACGAAAAGATGCTGACGGACGCGCAGAAAGAGCTGACCGACCTTGCGGTGGAGGCCACCAAAAAGCTGCTCTTCAAGGAAAACGGCGACGCCTACGACCAGTTCCTCAGCCTGACGGAGAGGGGAGAGCCGCATGCGTAATTCGGAGCAGGAAAACCTGCAGGCGATTCTCCGCAGCGACGTTCGCCCGAGCGCGGAGCAGGAAAAGCGCCTTGCCGATTTCATCCGGCGCACCTATCAGCGGGAAATTCCGCTGCATTGGCAGAAGGATACCACGCTGCTCGGCGGCTTCCGCCTTCAGGTGGGCAGTGATGTTTACGACTGGAGCCTTGAGGGCCGCCTGCGCCAGATTCGCGAGCGGCTTCAGCAGGTGAAAGCGGACGGCGCTTCCGTTATCCCGCTGATGCGGGAAGCGGTGGAGAGCTGGACGCCGTCGGTCAGCGCGGAGGAGACGGGCACCGTCCTTTCGGTGGGCGACGAGATTGCCGTTGTCAGCGGGCTTGAGCACGCGACCTACGGCGAAATCCTGCTTTTTGCCTCCGGCGTCAAGGGCATGGTGCAGGAGCTTCGGCGCGATGAGATCGGCTGTGTGCTGTTCGGCGACGATACCGAAATCCGCGCAGGCAGCCTTGTCCGAAGAACCGGAAAAACGGCCGGCGTTCCGGTGGGCGATGCGTTTCTGGGCCGCGTCATCGACGCGCTCGGTTCGCCGATTGACGGCAAGGGTGAGATTGAAGCGGCGGATTACCGCCCGATTGAAGCGGCAGCGCCGGGCATCATCGAGCGTCAGCCGGTCAACACCCCGATGGAGACCGGACTGCTGGCCATTGACGCCATGTTTCCGATCGGCCGCGGCCAGCGCGAGCTGATCATCGGCGACCGCCAGACCGGCAAGACCGCCGTTGCGCTGGACACCATCCTGAACCAGAAGGGCAAAGATGTGGTCTGCATTTATGTGGCGATCGGCCAGAAATCCAGCTCTGTCGCCCAGCTTGTCGAAACGCTCAAACGCCGCGGCGCGATGGCGTATACGATTGTCGTCAACGCCCCGGCGAGCGCCTCTGCGTCTTTGCAGTATATTGCGCCGTATGCGGGCTGCGCGCTGGGCGAATACTTCATGCATCAGGGCCGCGATGTGCTGATTGTTTATGACGACCTCTCGAAGCACGCGATCGCGTATCGTGCGCTGAGTCTGCTGCTGGAGCGCTCGCCGGGCCGTGAAGCGTATCCGGGCGATGTTTTCTACCTGCATTCCCGCCTGCTGGAGCGCTCCGCACATTTGTCCGATGCGCTCGGCGGCGGCAGCATGACGGCGCTTCCGATTGTTGAAACGCAGGCGGGCGATGTATCCGCCTACATCCCGACCAATATCATTTCCATTACGGACGGCCAGATCTTCCTTGAAAGCGATCTGTTTTTCTCCGGGCAGCGGCCGGCGGTCAATGTCGGCCTGTCCGTTTCCCGTGTCGGCGGCGACGCGCAGACGAAGGCGATGAAGAAAGCGGCCGGCACCATCCGTCTGGATCTTGCCCAGTACCGCGAGATGGAGGTTTTTACCCAGTTTTCCAGTGATCTGGATGAGACCACCAAGCGGCAGCTCGCTTACGGGCAAAGCCTGATGCGCCTGCTGCGTCAGCCGCAGTATCATCCGATGAGCCAGCATGAACAGGTCATCACGCTTGCGGCGGCGCTGCACCATGTGATGCAGGAGATACCGCTTGAAAAGGTTACGGATTTCCGCAGTGCGCTTCTGGCGTATGCCGAGGAGCAGGCGGGCGAGCTTTGCCGCCGCATCGACCGTACCGGCCAGCTTTCGGATTCGGACCGTGAAGAAATTCTGGCGCTTGCGCACCGCTTCCTGGATCAGTATCAGGCGGAAAACGCGCGCTGAGACTTCACAGAAAGGAAAGGGATCACCGGTATGGCGAATACAAAGGAAATCAAAAACCGGATTCAAAGCGTGAAGGATACGCGCAAGATCACAAACGCGATGTACCTGATCGCTTCCACAAAGCTGCGCAAGGCCAGAAGCGAGCTGGACCGCACCCGCCCGTATTTTGAGGCGCTGCAGGGCGAGATCAAGCGAATCTTCCGCACGGCGGACGATGTGGACAGCCGGTATTTCTATCCGCCGGAGGGCGCGCCTCCGCTGGACGGCACATACGGCTGTCTGGTGATCACGGCGGATAAGGGCCTCGCCGGCGCGTATAACCAGAATGTCATCAAAGAGGCGCAGCGAATGCTCGCGGAACATCCGGATACAGAGTTGTTTGTCGTCGGGGAATACGGCCGGCATTTCTTTGCCCAGCACGGCATTCCCATCGAGCACAGCTTTCTCTATACGGCGCAGAACCCCACCATGGACCGTGCCAGGGAGATCAGCGCCATCCTGCTGGACCGCTATGACCGCGGGGAACTGAAAAAGATTTTTATCATTTATACGGATATGGAAAACAGCCTGACCTCTGCGGCGCACAGCACGCGCCTTCTGCCCTTTCACCGGGCCTATTTCCAGACGAGCACCGTGGAAAAGGCGGTCACGGAACCGTTTGAATTCGTGCCGTCCGTCGCGGCGGTGCTCGACAACATGATGCAGAGCTACATATCCGGATTTATTTACAGCGCTTTGATCGACAGCTTCTGCAGCGAGCAGAACGCGCGCATGACCGCCATGGATTCCGCCAACCGCAACGCGGAAAAGCTGCTGGGCGAGCTTTCCCTGCAGTATAACCGTGTGCGGCAGGCGGCCATCACGCAGGAGATTACCGAGGTCTCCGCGGGCGCCAAAGCGCAGCGCAGGAAACACAGGAAGGAAGCGTGAGCAACGTGAAAACAGGAACCATCGTACAGATTTCCGGGCCGGTCATTGATGTGGCCTTTGAAGCCGGATACCTGCCGAAGATCAGAGAGGCCCTTACCCTGGAGGCAAACGGGCGGCGATATGTGATGGAGATCGCCCAGCATGTGGGCGGCAGCACGGTTCGCTGCATCATGCTTTCCGGCAGCGAGGGACTGGCCCGCGGCATGCAGGTTATGTCGCCCGGCAAAACCATAGAGGTGCCGGTCGGCGAGCAGACGCTCGGACGCATGTTCAACGTGCTCGGCGAACCCATCGACGGCGGCGAAGCTATTCCGGAGGAAGCGCCCCGCCGCAGCATTTACCGCAAGCCGCCCGCTTTTGACGAGCAAAGCCCGGCCGTGGAAATTCTGGAAACCGGCATCAAGGTCATTGATCTGCTTGAGCCGTATGCAAAGGGCGGCAAGATCGGCCTGTTCGGCGGCGCCGGCGTGGGCAAGACCGTTCTGATTCAGGAGCTGATCCACAATGTTGCCATGGAGCATGGCGGTTATTCGGTTTTCACCGGCGTCGGCGAGCGCAGCCGCGAGGGCAACGACCTTTGGCGCGAAATGCGCGAAAGCGGTGTCGGCGACAAGACCGCGCTGGTGTTCGGCCAGATGAACGAATCGCCCGGCGTGCGCATGCGTGTGGCGCTGTCCGGCCTGACCATGGCCGAGCACTTCCGTGACCGCGAGCACAAGGATGTGCTGCTGTTCATCGATAATATCTTCCGTTTTGTACAGGCAGGCAGCGAGGTTTCGACGCTGCTCGGCAGAATGCCGTCCGCCGTCGGCTATCAGCCGACGCTCGCCAATGAGATGGGTGAGCTGCAGGAGCGCATCACCTCGACGAAGGACGGATCCGTCACTTCGGTGCAGGCCGTGTATGTTCCGGCGGACGACCTGACCGACCCGGCCACATCCACGACCTTTACGCATCTCGACGCGACGACCGTTCTGAGCCGTAAGATTGCGGAGCAGGGCATTTACCCGGCCGTCGATCCGCTGGAATCCTCCTCCCGCATTCTGGAGGCGGACATCGTGGGCGAGGAGCATTACCGCATTGCCCGCGCGGTGCAGGAAACGCTGCAGAAATACAGCGAGCTGCAGGACATCATCGCGATTCTCGGCATGGACGAGCTGAGCGACGAGGACCAGAAGACGGTCATGCGTGCGAGAAAAATCCAGCGCTTCCTTTCGCAGCCGATGCACGTCGCGGAGAAATTCAGCAGTATTCCGGGTGTGTATGTTCCACTGAAGGAGACGCTGCGCGGCTTCAGGGCCATTGTGGACGGCGAAATGGATCAGTACCCCGAGGCGGCGTTCTTCAACGTCGGCACGCTGGAGGACGTTGTCAGGAAGGCGAAGCAGCTTGAGGCGGAGGCGGTCTGATGAACACGTTTCAGGTGCATATTTATGAGGCGGACAGCCCGTTTTACGAGGGACCGTGCGAATCCCTGATTGTTCCGACAACGGAAGGCCAGTACGGCATTCTGGCGCATCACAGCAATATGATTGCCGCCATTGTGCCGGGCGAGCTGCAGTATCGCCTGCCGGGCGGAGAGATGAAAACAGCGGCGGTTTCGGCCGGTATGGTCAAGGCGGAGGATAACGACGTCCTCGTTCTGGTCGATTCCGCGGAGCGCCCGGAGGAAATCGACGCGAAGCGTGCGCAGCGCGCGGCGGACAGAGCCAAGGAAGCGCTTCTGCAGAAGCGCAGCGTGCAGGAATACCGCACGGCGCAGGCCAATCTGGCGCGGGCCATCAACCGCCTGCGCGTCAAAAAGACCGCACAGCGGTAAGCATACACAAAGCTCCCCCGATCATGCGGAACAAAACCGCACGGCCGGGGGAGCTTTGTGCTTTATTCGTCAGAGCCGAAGAGCATCTGCTCGACGTATTTTTCATTGAAGCGCGGGCTTCCGCCGAGATTCACATGTTTGGAAAGCGATGCAATGCGTTCGAGCGCCTCGTGTTCCTTCAGATTCAGCAGGGCCTGTACCGCGCCGGAAAGTGCCGCGTTGCCGATGATGCGTGTGCGGCCGGTCAGTTCAGGAGGGAGCAGGCCGATGACGGCGGCGCTTTCGACGTTCAGATGGCTGCCGAAGCCGCCCGCAATGTACAGCGTGCGGACGTCATCAAAGGAAATGCCCGCCGTTTCCAGCAGAACCTCCATGCCCGCGGCAATGGCCGCCTTGGCAAGCTGTACCGCGCGGATATCCCGCGGCAGCAGCGCTACCGAGCCGCTGAGCGGCAGACAGTCCTCCTCCATGAAGCCGGTCTCGTCAATCCGCTCGCTTTGAAGTGCGGCGGCAACCGCATCGATCAGGCCCGAGCCGCAGATGCCCACGGCGTCCGCGTCCCCGAGTGTATGAACGCGGAGCGCTCCGTCTTCCAGCCATACGCGGTCGATTGCACCGCGCACGCTTCCGCATCCGCAGGAAATGCCCGCGCCCTCAAAGGCCGGGCCTGCGGCTGTGGACGTCACATACAGGGTGCCGTCTTTCCAGAGCGCCATCTCGCCGTTCGTGCCGATGTCGCACAGCAGCGCCGTCTCATCCTTCTCGCACATGCCGCTTGCAAGTACGGCGCAGGTGATGTCTGCGCCGACGAAGGCATTCATGCAGGGCGGCAGGTAGGCGTGCCGTCCCAAAACCGCAGCGTCACCGCCGAACAGCGTATCCGCCTCAAACGGTGCGTGGGAGAGACAGGCCGGGTCGCGGCCGGTCAGCAGATACAGCATGGTTGTGTTTCCGGTCAGTACGAGAGATTCCGGATCGGCAGCGATGCCGGCCTGTGCGCGGCATTCGCCGAGCAGACGATCGATTTCCTCCGTGACCTGTGTCTGCAGAAGTCCGAGGCTGCCCGCCATGGCGGCGCCGATACGCCCCATGACATCCGCAGCTACGGCAGTCTGCGGGTTGAGTGCGGCAGCGGTTCCGACGCATACGCCGGTTTTCAGGTCGAAAAGCTTGACGGCAAGCGTCGTGGTGCCGATATCCACCGCCGCGCCGTACTGCCCGGGCATGGGCAACAGCGTGCCGGCCTGCGTTCCGGTGCCGGTTTCAATCTGCTCGTCGCGGCGGCTGTCCGGCAGCGTGACGGAGGCATCGCCCGTTACCACAACCTGACAGGACAGGCGCACACCGGCGCGGCGCTCGCTTTCATTCGGCTCGGAAACGGCGCCGGTGACCGTGACGGCGCATTTTCCGCAGCTTCCGCGTCCGCCGCAGGGGTGGGGCATATAGGCACCGGCACGCTGCAGAAGCGTGCTGAGCTTCTCTTCACCCGTAAAAGCGACGGTTTTCGAGGAGCCGTCCTGAAAAATGACCAGCTCAGCCATTGGCTTCACATCCAAACAGCACCATACCGAAGTAGGTGACGGTATTCTGGCCGTTAATATATTTGAGCTCCGTGCTCTTTGTCGTATTGTATACGTCAATGCCGCAGCATTCGAGCGAGGTCAGCGCAGCTTCCGGGTGGCGGCAGGGCTGATTGTCGCGCTTTGCGCAGACTCTGCACAGCCGGCAGCCGCCGCAGGTCAGGTGCAGAATGCCGTCACCGAGCACGGGCAGCACTGCCTTCTGAAGCTTCTGGCTGACCGCCGCGTGCGCGTAGCCGCTTTCGGACATGCCCTCAATGTCAAAGCTGTCCTCAATTTCGGCGATGGTCTGATACAGAAGGCCGTACGGATATTGGCGCACCTTTTCCATCATATCGTCGATTTCGCCGACGTCCGGCGGGCACATCCAGCACTTCCCGTAGTTGCCGCAGCCGTTTCCGGCACAGATTTCGCGGAAAACCGGAGACATCACAATCTGCGACTGCGTGATAACCTGCGCTTTGGCCGCGCCGCTTTCGATGGCAAGGCGGATGAGTTCTTCGTTTTGCATAGATTTTCCTCCCGTTATGGAAACGGCGCCCGATGAGCGTTCATCAGGCGCCGGGCTTCATTCAGTCTGTAACTTGCACGGCTCAGCCGCAGAGCGAAACGGCCATTTCCGCAGCGCTTGCAGCGTCGGAGGTGTAGGCGTCGGCGCCGATCTGATCGCAGAACGCCTGATTTACCGGAGCGCCGCCGATCATGATCTTGACCTTATCGCGGATACCGGCAGCCTCAGCCGCCTTGACAACATCGGCCATGACGCCCATGGTGGTGGTCAGCAGAGCGGAGCAGCAGATGATCTGGCAGTTCTGGTCGATAGCCGTCTGTACGAAGGTCTCCGGGGAAACGTCGGTGCCGAGATCGACAACCTCAAGGCCCTTGCCCTCGAGCATCAGCTTAACCAGGTTCTTGCCGATATCGTGCAGGTCGCCCTGTACCGTACCGATGCAGACCTTGCCGGATGCCTTGACGCCGGCTTCAGCCAGAAGCGGCTTGAGCAGCGCAACGCCCTGATTCATGGCGCGTGCCGCGATCAGAACTTCCGGAACAAAGACCTCGTTGTTCTTGAACTTCTCGCCGACAACGCTCATGCCGTCCAGAAGACCCTTCTCAAGGATTTCCTGTGCCGGAATGCCTTCGTCGATAGCCTGCTGCACGAGTGTTTTAACCATTTTGGATTTGCCAGCCTGAAGCTGAACGGAAATTTCATGAAGATCCATAATAATTGCCTCCTAAAATATGTAATATAATAAGTTTCAGTTGGTTTGTATCAGTAATCCCGCATACGCTTCCAGACGTCGAGAATCAGCCGGTAGCGCTCGGGGGGCATCCCCTTGAAGGGAATGTTGCTTGTGCAGAAGATGTAACCGCCGCCGGGCTTGCCGTAGGTCAGGCAGTATTCTGCGCTCGCAATGACGTCCGCCTCGGTGCCGGTCTGCATGGCCGCGCAGTGTACGTTGCCGCAGAGACACACCTTGTCGCCGACGAGACGCTTTACCTCGCGGATATCGACGCCCGCCATCGGGTCGAGCGAATGCAGCGCGTGCGGTTCACATTCCACAAGCTGGTCCAGAATCGGCATGATGTTGCCGTCTGTGTGCTTGATGGTGTACTGTCCGTCCGCTTTGCCGGCCTGAATGATCTGGTACAGATACGGCTGGATAAACTGACGGAACATGGGCGGGGAGAGAAACGGCCCGCTGTTGTAGCAGTAATCGCAGCAGAGCAGCAGAACGTCAATGCCCGCCTCGTGCAGGCGCTTGTTGCGGTTGATGGCCCAGTCGGCCATGTGCTGCGCCTGTTCGCAGACGCCCTCGGGGTCGTCCGCAATGCGGTAGGCGAATTCATACATGTCGTTGCCGTCCGGAATCGAGTATGTGCCGTCACCGTGATGGGCCAGCAGCACCTTGCCCTCCGTGAACTCGCGCACATACCGCGCGTACAGCACGAATTCCGGCGGAAGCTTGCCCTGCTTGTCCCAGTAATCGGAATCGCCGACCATCATCAGCGGAATGATGGAGTAATCAAGCTCCTTGTAGACGTAAGCCGTATACGCCGCCATTTCGTAGATTTTCCGTTCCTTTTCCGCCTCGGAAAGCTTCTCAATCCGGCCGGGCTTCAGCTCCGGCGGAAACAGAGGCTTGCCGAACATTTCCTCCGCCAGCTGAAATTCCAGCTCAAAGGTCGGAACATGGTCGGGAATCTGCCGCGTCAGCGCCGCGATGGCGCGTTCCTTATGAGTCATCATCATCACCGCTTCTCCGCGCGGGCTTGAAAAAATCCGCCGCGTGTAGTATACTTTAGAGAATCCGATAAAGAAAATCAATACCGGCCGACGCGCTTGACCTCGTCCATGATTGCTTTCATGTTTTCGAGCGAAACGCTGTTCGGAATCGAATGGTCGGAGGAGAAGATGAAGCCGCCGTTTTCCTTGAGAATCGGCACCTTCTGCGCAATCTCCGCGAGGATGGCGTCCTTGTTGTTCCAGAGCACGGCATTGATGCCGCCGTGCAGGACGAGCTTGTCGCCATATTCCTTCTTGAGCTTGATTGCGTCCATGCCGGCCTTGACCTCCAGCGGGTTGAGCGCGTCAACGCCTGTCGCCACGATATCGGGCACCAGCGTCATGATGTCGCCGCAGGAATGCAGGTGTGCATAAATACCGTGGTTGTGCGCCCAGT
The DNA here is from genome assembly GCA_051880755.1 of Hominenteromicrobium sp. Classification (GTDB taxonomy): domain Bacteria; phylum Bacillota; class Clostridia; order Oscillospirales; family Acutalibacteraceae; genus Hominenteromicrobium. The sequence goes on along the minus strand of JBJEOO010000075.1, from coordinate 212 downwards.
CCACCGCGCGCTTGTGGTACGGCTGAAGCATATTGCGGTACATGTTCGGGGAGAAGAACGTCGTTCCCTTGTACCCCATGTCGTCATACCAAAAGATTTCGTCGAAGTGATAACCGGCGTCCCAGATGCGGGAGAAAAGCTCCTCGCAGCGGTTCAGATAGGTATCGAACATATCCTCAACCAGCTCCGGCTCCTCCATCATGGCAATGAGC
>JBJEOO010000074.1:0-3369 GCA_051880755.1 Hominenteromicrobium sp. | reverse complement strand
TGGCAGTGCGGCACCATCCAGCTCGATATGCAGATGCCCGAGCGTTTTGATCTCGAGTATGTCGGCGCAGACGGCGAGCGCCACCGCCCGGTTATGATTCACCGTGTCGTGCTCGGCTCCATCGAGCGCTTTATCGGCGTCATCACCGAGCATTTTGCGGGCGCGTTCCCGCTCTGGCTGTCGCCGGTGCAGATCAAGCTCCTGCCGATCGCGGACCGCCATATCCCGTACCTCAACGAGATCAAGGCAAAGCTCGAAGCAAAGGGCTTCCGCTGCGAGATCGATGACCGCAGCGAGAAGATCGGCTACAAGATCCGCGAGGCGCAGATGCAGAAGATCCCGTATATGCTGGTCGTCGGCGATAAGGATGTCGAGAACAACACCGTTTCGATCCGCAAGAGAAAGGGCGGCGACCTCGGCGCCATGACGCTGGAGGCGTTCCTGGAGCGGGCCGTTTCCGAGCGCGACAGCAAGGCGATTGATTGATCCGAATCCGTTCAATCCGCAAAATCCAATCAGAAAAACCGCACCTGCATCCGGGAATGAACCGGGCGCTGGTGCGGTTTATTGCTTTGCGGAAAAAGAGACCGTGTGAAGCAGAAAAGAAGAATCCCGCCGGGACAAAATACCGGCGGGATTTTGCTGCTGTCAGGTTTTCGGAGGGCAGGCGTCAATATACCCCCCGTATTCGGTGGGCGTATTTTTTCCGCTCTTGGCGAGCCGCTGATATTCGGTGGGTGTAATGCCGAAATACTTCTTGAACATCCGGCAGAAGGAGGTGCTTTCGGAGAATTTATACATGTCGCTGACTTCCTTGATCGAAAGCCCCCGCTGCAGGCACTCGGCGGCGGAGTGCATGCGGATGCGGTTGATGAAGTCGTTCGGTGAGGTGTGAAAATTCTCGTTGAAGAAATAAAAGAGGGAACGGTCAGAAACAGAGAGCAGCTTGGAGAGATCCGAAACGGTGATCTTTTCCCGGGCGTGCTCGGTGACATAAACGAGGATTTTTTCCTTATCGGAAAGCAGCGGGCTGCCTTCAATCAGCGAGAAGATGCAATCCAGCAGGAAGCTGGTCAGCGCAACCTCCAGACAGAACTGCTTTTTGGAGCCGATCCGGTTCCGGAGAAAATCGCTGTAATCGCACAGGGCGGGGTCGAAGCCGACGGTATTGGTGCGGCCGGCGAGAAAATCGGAGAGCGCCCGGGAGTACATGTCGTCCGGCTGTTCCGGAATATCCCGTTTGGCCCGCAGCAGAAAATTCACGCGCAGCAGCGTGGTTTCGGGCTTGTCGTACTCATGCCAGAGGATGGGGGAGCGGCCGGCAGCCCAGACGCTGCCGCGGCGGACACAGTATAGGCGCCCGTCGATTTCCAGCTTGCCTTCGCCGCGCAGACATAAGAAAATCTCCCGCCAATCGGGAGATTCCGGAGAGTCCTCCTGCGTCAGAGACTCCGGAGAACCCCATTGCGGTTCCGAAAAAGATATGGAAAAATTCCCCGAAGTTATCGAAAGAATATCCTGCTTTCCGGATGGATCACACTTTTCATTCTGCTGCATAAAACCACCGCGTTTCGCATGGGGAAAGGTCGCCCCCAAATCAGATTATGTACACTATTATACACCTTTTGCAGGATTTGTCAATTGGTTTTGCGCAATTTGTCCTTGAAATATGAAACGCTTGTGTGTATAATTTGAACAAATTATGAAAGAGTTCTGCGGAGTTTTTTACAAAGAGAACAGCGCAAATATCCAGATATATTCACATTTTTTGTCATTTCCGGGTGCAGATTGCCGGAAATCCCGGTCGGTTTTCATTCAGACTTGAAGCGAGCCGTGCGGCTTGCTTTTTGTAAAAAAATCTCTTCCATCTTGGTGGAAATGGAGCGTGATGAGTTTGAAACAAGCACAGGCAAACGGGCAGGCTGTACAGGCGCAGAAGAAAAAGAATGCCTTTGTCAGAATGCTCAATCAGTGGGATCTTCAGATTCTGCTGATTCCCGGCATCATTCTGGTTCTTATTTTCTGTTATGTGCCGATGTACGGTGTTATCATGGGCTTTCAGGACTTTAAGCTCGGCGATTTCCCGGGCTTCAGCCAGTGGGCCGGTCTGAAACACTTCAAGATCATGTTTGCGGATAAATACTTCGGGCTTGCGATGCGCAATACGCTGGTCATCAGTGCCCTGAAGCTCTTTATCGGCTTCCCGATCCCGATTCTGTTCGCGGTTCTGCTGAACGAAATGAAGAACCAGCCGATCAAGAAGACGGTGCAGACGGTCAGCTATCTGCCGCACTTCATTTCCTGGGTTGTTACGGCAACTCTGATGTTCGACCTCCTGTCCACAGACGGCGGCGCAGTCAACGAGTTCCTGATGTGGATTGGTGTTATTAAAGAGCCGATCGGCTTCTTTACAAACGGCAAGTATTTCTGGGGCTTGACCCTTGTGACGGATATCTGGAAAGAGCTTGGCTGGAACGCGATTATATTTGTCGCGGCCATCACGAGTATCAGTCAGGATATGTATGAAGCGGCCGATATCGACGGCGCGACGCGTGTCCAGAAGATGTGGCACATCACGATCAAGTCCATCAAGCCGACCATCATCCTGATGTTCATCTTCCAGGTCGGCGGCATTCTGAACGCAAACTTCGACCAGATCATGATGCTCACAAAGCAGATGGGCAACGCGATGCTGAAGGAATACGCGGACGTCATCGATACGTTTATTTATCGTCTCGGTGTCAGCCAGGGCCGTTTCTCCTTCGCGGCGGCAGCCGGCCTGTTCAAGTCCGTTATCAACTTCGGACTCCTGCTCGGTGCAAACTGGATTGCAGGTAAGTTCGGCGAGTCGCAGCTCTTCTAAAGGAGGTAACAGAGATGGCTAAGAATCCCAATAAAATCCGAATGAAGAGAGTTGCCAGCGACTATGTGCTGGATATTGTTACCGTCGTTGTCATTATCCTGATCCTTGTTTTGACTCTTTACCCGTTCCTGAATTCCCTTGCGATTTCTCTGAACGACTCCAACGATACGATGCGCGGCGGCATTACAATCTTCCCCCGTGTCTTCACACTTCGCAACTATGAGCTGATCTTCACAAACCCGAAGATCTGGAACGCATACATCGTCACGATTGCCCGTACGGTGATCGGTACGGTCGGCGGTGTGTTTATCACCGGTATGCTGGCTTTCGCGGTTTCCAGAAAGAACCTCGTCGGCCGCAAGGTCTACACCATGCTCTGCCTGATCCCGATGTATTTCGGCGGCGGCCTGATGCCGACCTACTTCCTGATCCTCAACCTCGGCCTGAAGAACAACTTCCTCGTTTACATCATCCCGGCGCTCGTGAACCTCTGGAACATGATCCTC
>JBJEOO010000073.1:0-3404 GCA_051880755.1 Hominenteromicrobium sp. | reverse complement strand
CGTATATCCGCGAGGGCGTCACCGAGCGCGAGATTGCGCTGGAGATTGAGTTCTTCATGCGTAAGCAGGGCGCGGACGGCAATGCGTTCGATCCGATTGTCGTAACCGGCGCAAACGGCTCCCAGTGCCACGGCATCCCGGGCAATACGGAGATCCGCAGGGGCGACTTGATCACGATGGATACGGGCGCGCTGCTGAACGGCTATCATTCCGATATGACCCGTACGGTTGCGCTCGGCTGTGTCAGCGACGAGCAGAAGGCGATCTACGATACGGTGCTCAAGGCGCAGCTCGCCGCCATTGACGCGGTTCGTGCGGGCGTTCGCTGCTGCGACGTGGACAAGACCGCGCGCGACATCATCGAGACCCCGTATCCGGGCACCTTCGGCCACGGCCTCGGCCACGGCGTCGGCTTTGAGATTCACGAGTGGCCGCGCTTCTCCAAGCTCGATACCACGGTCTGCGAGCCGGGCATGGTCATCACGGTGGAGCCCGGCATTTATCTGCCCGGCAAGTGCGGCGTGCGCATTGAGGATATGATCGTCGTCACCGAGGACGGCTGCCGAAACCTCACGCATTCCCCGAAAGAGCTGATCATCCTGTAATTTCACAGAAAATAACGGAAACCCTGCTATTTTTGCTTGAAAAAACGGCAAACCTAGTATACAATAGTCTTAAGAAATTTTTGGAGGTATTTATCAATGATTACCGCAGGCGATTTCAGAAACGGTGTAACGTTTGAAATGGACGGCAATGTTGTTTCGATTATTGAATTCCAGCATGTTAAGCCCGGCAAGGGTGCGGCTTTCGTCCGCACAAAGATCCGCAACGTCATTACCGGCGCTGTGACAGAAAGAACCTTTAACCCGACCGAAAAGTTCCCGACCGCGTTCATCGAGAGAAAGGACATGGAGTACCTGTACAACGACGGCGATCTGTACTATTTCATGGATACCGAGACGTATGAGCAGCTCCCGATCAGCCCGAGCATCCTCGGCGATAACTTCAAGTTCGTCAAGGAAAACATGGTCTGCAAGGTTCTTTCCTACAAGGGCAACGTTTTCGGCGTTGAGCCGCCGAACTTTGTCGAGCTGCAGGTCACACAGACCGATCCGGGCTTCAAGGGCGATACGGCAACCAACGCAACCAAGCCGGCAACGCTTGAGACAGGCGCCGAGATCAAGGTTCCGCTCTTTATTGATGAGGGCGAAATGATCCGCATCGATACCAGAACCGGCGAGTACATGGAGCGCGCATAATTGCCGCTTTGCGTTGAATACTAGCCACGATACCCAAAGTGCAGGCGCCCTCTGCAGGGCTGTGTCTGCGGAACAGAAAGGGGAAAACCACCATGACAAACTCTGAAAGAGCGGCTTATATCCGCGGCCTGATGGAAGGCCTTGAGCTGGACCCGAACGCGAAGGAGACAAAGCTCTTCAATGCCATTGTCGATCTTCTGGACGACCTCTGCCTCTCCATGGAGGAGATGGAGGACGCTTACGACGAACTCAGCGGTCAGGTCGATGAAATCGACGAGGATCTCGGCGAACTCGAAGAGGATTTTTACGATCTCGACGAGGACGAAGCGGATGAAGACGACGAGTGGGAAGACGACGAGGACGATTGCTACTTTGAAGTTACCTGCCCGAGCTGCGGCGACACGATTGAGCTGAACGGCGAGATGCTCGAAGAAGGCTCCATCGATTGCCCGAACTGCGGCGAGAAGCTCGAGTTCGATTTTGACGACGATGCGTGCGATTGTGCCGGCGAGGATTGCTGCTGCGATCCGGACGGCGAGGAATAATTTTCCAAAATATACAGGGAGCGGTGAGAACCGCTCCTCTTTTTTTGTACAGATACGGCAAATTGCTTAAAAATTCCTGAAATTTTTTGCCGAATACACAGTTAGTCGGGCCTTTGGATTGACTTATTTCGGCGCGTGGGGTATAATAACAAAAATGTCATATGCTTTAGGATGGGTGGAAACGCATGAACAATAAAAAATTCGTTCTGTCCATGATCACAAAGGCTGTTATTCTCGTACTGGTGATTGGCTTCTTTGCCATGGTGCTGTTTCAGTACTATGGGCCGAACCTCTTCTCAAAGCTGGACAGCGTGGGCTATGCCGTCACGCTGATTCTGTATGCCATTGTGTATATTGCGCTCGGGAACCTGTTCCGCGCGTTCAAGATCATGGATTTCTCCATTGCTGAAACGGTATTCTCGCAGTTTCTGGCTTTCGGCATTGCCGATTTGCTGCTTTACGGCGAATTTTGTATGATCCGCCATAATTATGTCAATATCCTACCGGGCCTGCTGACGGTTGGGTGCCAGCTCCTTTCGGCGGCCTGCTGGGCGTTCATCAGCAAAAGGGTTGCCATCGTCTTCTCCAAGCCGGAAAAAACACTCGTCATTTCCGGTGCAGCGCAGACGGATGAATTCCTGCAGAAGCTCGAAAAGCTGAAGCATATTTTCCGCGTCGAGCAGGTCATTGCCTATCGCGATCTGGGCGCGGACTGGAAAAAGAAGCTGGATCCGTTTGAGGCGATTATCCTGTATGAGACGGAAGCGGACAACCGTTCGGAGCTGATTTGGTATTGCATGCAGGACCGGAAAAGCCTGTATCTCACGCCGCAGCTCGATGAGATTACCATGCAGGGCTTCGGTGCACGGCATCTGATTGATACGCCGCTGATGAAGTACGAATACCGCAGCGAGCGCTTCTGGTACAATCTTGCCAAACGCGCCGCCGATATTGTCGTATCGCTTTTTGCCCTGATTCTGATGTCTCCGATTCTTCTGGTCACGGCGCTGGCCATCAAGCTTGAAGATCACGGCCCGGTGTTTTTCAGGCAGAAGCGCTGCACGAAGAACGGAAAGGTTTTTGAGATTCTGAAATTCCGCAGCATGATTGTGGATGCCGAAAAGGGCGGCAAGTCGATTCCCTGCCGCTCCGGCGACCCGCGCATCACGCGCGTCGGCCGCATCATCCGGAAAATCCGTGTCGATGAGTTTCCGCAGATCATCAATGTGCTCAAGGGCGATATGTCGCTGGTCGGGCCGCGCCCCGAGCGCATCGAGCATGTCGAGGAGTATACGCGGGAGATTCCCGAGTTTGCCTACCGTCTGCGTGTCAAGGGCGGCCTGACCGGCTATGCCCAGATTTACGGAAAATACAATACAAGCCCGTATGATAAGCTGCGTCTTGACCTGCAGTATATTGAAAAGCAGTCGCTTCTGCTCGATTTCAAGCTGCTTCTTCTGACGGTCAAGATCATGTTTGTACCGGAATCCACCGAGGGCTTTACGGAGGAGAAATCCGCCGCTGTTTCGGAAAATTCCAAGCGTGCGGAGGAAATTGAAAAATAAGGTCCGCTTCGGTTGCGGTCGATGTGCGGCTTAAG